>CAZSUE010000715.1:0-2957 GCA_964609045.1 uncultured archaeon
GTGAAGTGCTAAGGGTGAAGGGTGAAGTGCTAAGGGTGAAGGGTGAAGTGCTAAGAGTGGTAGGGGAAGGGTAGAGCGGGGATGGATACGGAAACGAGAGGAGCGGTTAGGATGGGTGCTGGATGCGGAGTGCACCGATCATTGCCCGGACGCCCTCGAGCATCGCGATGCCGGTAGTATGGCCGAGCGCTGCGATCGATCGCGCATCTTCGAGCGCGCGGTGCGGATGTGAACCGATATTGGCGATGAGCCCGGCAAGCGGTGCGGCGAAGCGCCCTCCACAGCCATGGTGGAGCATGGCGCGGCTGATGCGTGTGGTGCGGGGAAGGAGACGCTGGAGTGCGTCGCGCATCCGTGGTTGGGTATCTGCCCATGCGTTCGTCCGCGAGAGGACTGCGAGGAGCCCGAGGAGCGCGTCGTCGCCTGCGGGGGTGAGCCCCGGGCCCACCCCGACGAGCGTTTCGAGCGCCGCGAGGTGTGACCGGTCGTCACCGGGAGCGACGATGTGGCCGCTGAGGGTTTCGATCGCCGCCGTCACCACTTCGAGCGCTGCGCGGTCGACACGCGTTCGGAGCCGTGTTCGAAGCGAGATGAGGTATGCATCCAGCACGCGTTGGAGCGTCTCGAGCGGTGCCGAGCGATCATCCTGGTAGCTCTCGAGCGGGACCCGTTCCTGTGGCTGTGGCTGTTGCCAGCGTTCTGCAGTGCGGAGGTCGACGGCCACCAGTGGCAGTTGGAGCTCGGTTTGCGTCACGATGCCGCACTGGCCCGGAGAGGTCCGGGAACCGACGGAGGGAACGGTGATCGTGTCTGGGCCGTTGATCGCGCCTCGCGGTCGCGCAACGAGCGTGATGAGCCGACCGGCGTCGGTCTCGAGGTTCAACGCGTGGTGAAAGACGCTGTGGACGCGAAGCGGTATGGCGCCCTTAGCGCGCGCCAGCGCTGTCGCGAGGTCGTCGTCGATGGAGCGCGCGTCGATCGTCTTTCGCTGGGTCAAACCTTCACCTTCGGGCCGCTTTGTGCGCGGGGAGGACGGTGTATCGGGATAACGGAAAATAATTCTATCGGTCGGCGGGCGAGCGTATCTCTCTCGTTCCTGTCCTCTCTTTTCCTTCGCTGGAGTGGATCGTGCGAGTGGAACCTGCGAAAGGGAGCGCCGCCACCGTTACTCCAGTGCGTATTTCTCTCGCACTTCCCGTGCAAGCGCGGCGGTGAAGCTAAAGACACGCTCCGCAACGGGGACGGTTCCCGACCCGACACCGCACGAGGGCGTAATAAGCGCCTGTCGAAGCAGTTTTTCGCGGTCGAGCCCCTTGTGCTCGGCCGTTTCGAGGAGCGACCCGAACCGTTCTAGGAGGTGCGGTACGGTTTCCTGGAGGACTTCGTCCTCCGTGCTCGGCACGATGCCCCATGCGACGATGCCGCCGCTATCGAGGAACGATGCAAGCGCGTCGGGGTAGAGGAGGAAGTTCTCGCCGTACTGGTACGCGTCCATCGATATGATGTCGAACGGGAGCGCGAGGAGGAACGACCAATCGGTGTTCCCACAGCAATGGATGCCGGTGAGCCCCTGGAGCTTCGCGATCGCCTCGCGGATATACTTGGCCACCGCATCGGGCTGGAGGTTGATCACCGCGCTGCCGATGGTGGAGAGATACGGCTCGTCGATGAACATGATGGTCCGATCGTGGAGCTGCTCCAACTGGGTCTCCTGCCACCGCGCCTTCATCTGCAGGTTCTTGATGAGGAGATCGCGATAGATATCGGAATAAAGCAGCATTTTCCGGTTCTCGTCGGTCACCATCATCCCAAAACTGATCGGGCCGGTGGTCTGGCCTTTCACCGCTACCGTCTCGTCGGAGACCGCCGCGTCGTTGAGATACCGGTGCATCCCCTGGGCATATTCCTCACCGATGGCGAACGCGTCGAAATCCTCCGCGAGATAGTACTGGTAGAACTCTTCCATCGCCGCCATGTCCGGGTCGGTGGTATCGCAATAGATACGCCCGTCCTCGATCACGCGGTTGGGGAGCTGCTCGGAGTACTGGATATACATATTCTCTAGCTGCGTCCGTTGCGGGAGCTGTGGCCAGAAACTGATGGCTGAGAACGATCGCGCGATCAGTTCCATGGCGGCGTCCACATTCTCATGCGGGAGGCTCCCGATACCGGTGGGGCGACAGTTCGGTTCCCATAGGGCGCACATAGGCCAGCGTAAGGAACGATCCATATTCAACCTTTTGTCCATCGGCCCGCGCGCCGTCAGCGTCACAATGTCAAGAGTGGCGGGAAGAAAATCGAATGCGGAACGCGCCCGAGATGACGCCGATCAACCGATAAAGAACCCATCGCGTCCGATCGGAGGGTCGGGGCGTTAGAATGGCGGGAACGCGACCAATAAAAGTATCGTAGCCGTGCCGGGTAATGCAACGCCGAGAATAGCCTCGGTCGGAGTATGTGCTTCGAGCGTGAGGCGTGACCATGCCACGAGCGCGACCAATGCAACGGCACCCAGGGCACCCATCGTGTAGAGTGAGGGGGCGATGGTGAGGGGCGCTGTGCTGCCGAGGAGAAAGAGCGTGAAAAGGGCGCCGCCGGTCGCTGTGGCCATATGGACCGAGAGCTTCAGCCAATGGTTCGCGAGGAGTATTATCGCGGCGATGATCGTGAAGCCTGCGGCGAGCGCGGCCATCTCCGTTCGGGCCAGCAATGTGAAGATGACGGCGGCGGTGAGGTATCCAGCGATGGCGACGGCAAAGACGGGCGGGCGTCGGGCGCGTTCATTCACCATGATATCGCATTTCCCGCGCACCACCCCGAACACGATGGGGACGAGCGGGAAGAGACCGAGGAAGCCAACACCGATGATGATGGTCAGCGTCCGGAGCGGTGACGGAGCGTAGAGGATGTGAGGGAGTGCGATGGCGAGGAGCCCACCGACCGTGAGCGGCTGGATC
>CAZSUE010000716.1:0-2953 GCA_964609045.1 uncultured archaeon
CCAGCGTGATCTTTTTCTGCTCCGTCTTACAATAGGGGCAATGGCGCGTCTTCTTGGCCTGGCGCGTGATCTCTTGTAGGAGCGACTTGTGTTCGAACGGGTCCAAGGTGGTCTCGACGCATTCCTCGATGGCCTGACGCTGTTGCGAGATCGTCGACGGACTTAATAGGATACGACCGCAGCTCCGGCAGGTCGAGGTCAAAAAATTCTTGATTTCTTTGACATAGCCGACATGGATCACCGGCATGGCGAGGTCGATATGCCCGAAATGGCCGGGGCATTCGTCGACCTTCCGTCCACAGGTCTTGCACCGTAGCCCGGGCTCGATCACGCCCATTCGCGGGTCCATGAGCCCCATCTCGATGGGGAACCCGTCGTCGTCGTATGTATCCGCGGTGATAATCTTGGTCGCCGACATATTGCGGATCTCGTTGGGTGATAAGAATGAGAATCGGAGAGCCTTGATACGTTTGGGAATGCCGGTAAGGAGCATTTGTATGATCCCTCATAATAACGAAACTGATCCGAAGCCTATTGTCCTATTGAAACGACCCCCCACCGCTTTTCATGCAGCGGGTTCGTACGCGTATTTTCGTTAGGCTCATTCTACCCTATTATTGTACTGATCGTTCGACCCGCTCTCAACACCCAAACCATAAATAATTACTCTTGCATTGCAGCGCAATCCGGTATTTGGGACCGGAGAACGAGAGGAGAGGATGAGATGACGGAACCAGAGAGACCGCACGAGTACCCAGGCACGCGCTGGCTCAAATGCGACCTCCATATCCACACCCCGGCGAGCCGCTGTTTCAAAGACCGGATGGTGACCGCCGAGGCGTGGGTCGAGCGCGCGCTCGAACAGGGACTGGACTGTGTGGCGGTCACCGACCATAACACCGCGGCATGGATCGAGCAGATCCAAGCAGCGGCGGACGGCACACCGCTCACCGTCTTCCCCGGCGTTGAACTCACCTGCTCCGATGCCAAGATCCATGTATTGGTGCTCTTCGACCCCGCCAAGTGTAAGCGTCATGTCGAGGCCTTCATGATCCGTGCTGGGCTTGATTGCGACACGTTCGGTGAAGAGGACGCTCATACGACCATGAGTGTTGTGGATGTCGCAAAGCTCGCAAACGAGATGGGCGCGCTCGCCCTCCCTGCGCATATCGACGAGTTCAACGGGCTCGGGTACGTCTCGCACGATGTCCGTAAGGATGTCATTACGCTCTCGTTCGTCAATGGTGTCCAGATCGTGAACGAGGTGCTTGCAGAGGCCGATCCCGAGACACTCGATCGCGATGCGTTCAAGACGGCGCTTGAGGAGCGGTACCAATGCGAGATATCGAGCCAACAGGTGAAAGACTATGTCAACACGGTTGCACAGTGCCGCGATCACGGGCTCGCTCTTTTAACAAGCTCAGACAACCCAGCCGAACCTGGCGAATCGAAGCATGGGTGCTGGGGGATCGGACAGCAGTACACCTGGCTCAAGATGACGGCGGTGCCGACACTGGAGAGCCTGCGCCAGGCGCTGCTCCTCCCGCGGTTCCGGGTCCGGAACTGTTTCGTATCCCCTGCGGTGCCGTACACCGCGCCCGAGCTGTGGGTCAAAGGGATCACGATCGCGAACACCGAGATCACCGAGGGGGAGACGCCGCTTGCGGTTGCGTTCAGCCCGCACATGAGTACGATCATCGGAGGGCGCGGGACCGGGAAGTCGACGATCCTGAAATGCATCCGCGGAGTGCTCGGGAAGCGGAAGGATATCGACCACCTCGACGGCGTTCGAAAGGAGCAAGATGACTTTTTCCGGACGCATGATAAACGTTCGAAGGTCGGGGTGCTCAAACCCGATACGACGATCGTTCTCAACCTGTGCAAGAATAAGACGGAATACCGAATATCCGGTACCGCGTTCAACCGTATGGGTGAGGGGACGATCACCATGGAGAAATGGGACCCGCGCGCCGGTGCGTATATACCGATCGAAGCATCGGAAGAGGACCTCGTCTTCCTCTTCCCGCTCGATATCTATAACCAAAAACAGATCTACGAGCTGGCGCAGACGCCCAACGCGCTGCGGAATATCATCGACGAGAGCATCGACGATATGGAGCCGCTCCAATATCGACTGGACGCGCTGGAGAGCGACTACCTCGAAGAGGCGGCCAAGATCGAGGCGCTGCGGCAGACCATCGCGAAGCAATCGCGGGTCAAGATCGAGATCGAGGATATCCAGAACCAGATCCGTTCGTTCGAGGAGAGCGGGTATCACACCCTGCTCGCATCGCTGCAGCAATACGAGCGCGAGAAGGAGCGCATCGATTCTTTCCGTACCCAATTGGCCGAGAACGAGCGCGCGATCCGGGAACTGCAGCGCGAGATTGCGCTCACGCCCATGGATGCCGAAGCGTTCCAGCCCGACCGCTGGCCGGCCGTTGGATCACACGCACGAACGGCCACGCACGAAATAGCGGCGGTGTCGAACGAGGTGGGAGCACTGGCCCAGCGGGTGGCTACGATCACGCAGCGGTTCGACGACGGGATCGAAGCGTGCGCATGGCACCAGGCGTACACGAAGACGACGCGCGATTTCGAGTCGGCGAAGGCCGCGATCCAAGAGCAGGGGCTGCACGATCTCGACGATTTCGAGCAATTGATGGGCGAACTGAAAACCAAACGCGACGAGCTGCGACAGATCGAGACCGCCACGCAGCGGCTGGACGAAAAACTGAGAAAGCAGCGTGAACGCAAAGCGCGCGCCATCGCCATACGGCGCGAGATCACGACGCTCCGACGCGCCTTCCTCACCAAGATCCTCGACGGGGCCAATGTGACCATGAAGGTCAAGCCGATGCGCGACCGCAACGACCTCATCGCGCAGTTCCGCGCCATCGTCCAGCGCGAGAGCGGGTTCGAACAGGATATCGAAAAATTCGCCGAGGCAACC
>CAZSUE010000717.1:0-2953 GCA_964609045.1 uncultured archaeon
CCCGACCGCCAACAGGATCGGCGAACGCCACATGCGGATGGTTGTGCGCCATGATGCAGACCGGTTGCTCGATCACCTCGCGCGCCGGCCAGCTATGACCATGGAACAGCCCGAGGCCGTGATGGACGAGTCCGGTATTGGGATGGAAGGTGATGGCGGCGTTCGCGCCGATGATACGCTCGAGACCACCGTCGTGGTTGCCCATCACAATATCGATCGACGCGACCTCCTCGCGGAGGTCCTCGAAGAACGCGACCAGCTCGCGCCGTTCCGCCCAGCCGGTGTTCGGGACCGTGTGCTTCACATCGCCCACGATGATGAGCCGCCTCACACGATGGCGCGCGAGGACCGACACCAGCGCGCCGAACCGCGCTTCGGTCTGCGACGGGATGATCACCCCCTCCCTCGCCAGTGCGTGCTCGATACCGAGATGGAGGTCGGCGAGGATGAGCGTGCGCTCCGGGCGCTTGAGCAATAACGCGGGATAGTTCGGGACCGGTTCGTAATCGCTCGGCTGGAGGGCCATGGTTCCACATGCGCCGCGACCGCTAATACGGTTTGTGGTATCAGCTGCCCGCGGCGGCAACATCAATACCGCCCCGATGCCAGCCAGCGCTGGGCGACGAGGGCGAAGTAACAGAAACTATATATCCTGAGGGAGTAATTGTTCGCCGCGTCCTTCGGACGTCGCCATCCATTTCAGGGGTAGGCTCCCTATAGGTATGGCAACCCATTAGGTACAAGGTGTTTTTTCGTGGCTGATCCCGATCGCGCTTCGACCTCCAACGGATCCGAACCGGAGCGGACGCCGTCCCCCGGCGAAGGAGGGCTCGAGAAGGCCGATTATGCACTCGATGCCGTCATCTCGCGATTGACCGGCACATACGAGAAATCGGTCTCCAAGATCGGTGAATACGGGCCGAAACTGAAATATCGCGCCCGTCTCCTCGCACGGCTCGCCGGTCGGAAGAAACAGGAATGGGACGAGCGGAGCGAGCGCTATTCCGAGCGACTCCGTGGCCTCTCGTTCGTCTCCTCGCTCACGCGGCTGATCATCCACAATCCGAAAAAGATCATCGTCTTCGTCCTCGTCGCGTCACTCATTATCGGGTATCTCGGTGTGATCGGGCTCCCGCGCCCCGCATCGGGAGATTTCAAGATCCAGGAGTCGATCCGCTCCGATCTCGAGGTCTATCTTCCGCAGGATGACGAAACCTATCAGATCCTGCAAGAGGTACGTGAGGATTTTACCACCGATATCCTCATCCTCTATCTTGAGACCGGGAATAAGTACCATCCGATCAACGACGACGACCCGGTGAACGACCGGACCAATATCACCGATCTCTCGGTAGTGAAGATGGTCTCCGCGCTCGAAGAGGAGATCAACCCCAATAAGGACGACCGCGGCCAGAACGACAGCGTCATGTTCCTCATGAGCTTCCCCGTACTCGTCAAGACCGTCAATGTCTCCGCTCAATACCTTGCAGAGGCTATTGGTGAGGAGTTCGACCTCCCCGACCTCGGCGTGGTGCCCGGCGAGTACTCGATCCCGTCCGATCAGGACCGGATCGATATGGTCTACGACGCGATCCCACCGGAGCAGCGCAAACAGTTCCTCGTCGACGCGAACAACGATTCGATCATGGATACCGGCGTCGTGCTCATCGGCATGGCCAAAGGCGCGGGGCAGGAGGATTTCTTAGCGGAGATCGACGGTCTCATCGCCGAATATATCGACGATGAGAAGGTCGAGGTCACGGTCACCGGCCCAGTGGCGATGTTCACGGTGATCAGCGAACGCACCTACCTCGAGTTCCAGAAGGTGCTTCCGGTCTGTGTCATCCTCATCGGCGCGGTGCTCGTGTTCTTCCACCGCACGCTCAAGATCCTATTGATCGTGGCGATACCAGTGGGTGCGTCGCTTGCGATCACCTTCGGCGTCATCGGGCTGGCGGGGATGGTCCTCACGCCACAGGTGGTGCTCGTCGCGCCGCTCCTCATCGCGCTCGGGGTCGCCTACGGGCTCTATATCGCGAACCGTTATGCTGAAGAGACCCAGATCGAGGACCCGGAGGCACGGATACGCTACGCCATGCGTACCACCGGCAAGCCGATCTTCCTCTCCGCCGCCACCACCTCCATCGGCTTCGGGTCGCTCATGACCGTGAATATGGTGCCGATGCGCGTGCTCGGGTTCGGGCTCAGTTTCGGCATCATGGCATGCTATATCTGTACGGTGCTCACCGTCCCCAGCCTCGTGATGTGGCTCAATTATAAGAAGAAGAGCAGTATCACCGGTGTCGAGCGGCTTGGCGATGTGCCCGTACGCAATAGGAAACGCATCATCGGCGTCGCCATCGTTGTGACGGTCCTCTCCGGCGTGATCATCCTTTCGGGCGGCATCGTCGTCAATATGGACTATGTCGAGATGTCGCCCGAGGACGAACCGGCGCTGAAGACCATGGGCAAATACTCAGACGAGTTCGACAGCGGCCAGCTCGGGCTCATCCTCGTGCGCGGATTCCCGGTGCAGAAGAAGGAGGCCGGGCGATGGGACCGCGAGAAGGAGGAGGTCGAAGGGAGTATGAAGGATTACGACGAGCTGCGCAAGATCGAGCGGATGTCGAACCTCGTCAACGAGGTCGACCGCACCGATTCGCTTGGCATCGTCGATATCCTCAAGACAATAAGCGTCCCGTCGGTGGACGAGGCGGGGCCGGTCCTCGAGGAGCTCTACGAGCGGACGAACCTCGAGCAATATTCCAACGCCAGTTTCTGGTCCGTCCTCCAGCGGCTCGAGAGCCAGCCCACTACGCAAGAGCGGCTCCTTCGCGTCTTCTATAACACCATCCCCGTCGAGCTGCGCGGGATGCTCGTCAACGGCGATTATTCCAACTCGGTGCTCTATGTGTTCATGCCCACCATGGATACGATCTGGACGGAGAAAGCG
>CAZSUE010000718.1:0-2945 GCA_964609045.1 uncultured archaeon
TGGCCACTTTCCGCACAGATCGGGAGCTTCAACCGTATCTCCGCCGTATCGTTGATCACCGAGGTAATGATGCCAACTGTGGTCGCCGTACCCACGGAGAGCATCAACGGTTCGTTGACCTTGATATCTTCGACCTTGATATCCTCGGCCGAGCCGATGACATATTCGAGGAGATTCACCTCGACCGTCACCGATTCGAGCATCGGCGGGAGGGTGCCGGGGATACCCGCCATGGTGCCGGTGAGCGAGTCGGATTTCGAATAGTAGGGGTCCAGCGTGGTCCCGATCCCGACCAGCCCGCCCGGACGAACCTCCGTATGCTCGCGTTGACCCGACACAAGCGAGCTGACCACTGCATAGATATTCTTGTATTTGAGCCGACCGTATTCAGAGATCTTCCGCCCCGGCCGGACCTCGATCTCATCACCGATCTTGAGGACGCCCCGTATCAGCGAGCCACCGATCACACCGCCCATTATATCATCGGGGCGGGTACCGGGTTTGTTCACATCGAAGCTCCGCGCGATATACATACGTGCAGGCTTCGTCTCGTCGTATTCGGGTGAGGGGAGCTCCTCCTCGATGGTCTGAAGGAGATAATCGATGTTCATCTCGTGATGTGCGGAGATCGGGATGATCGGTGCGTTCTCGGCGCATGTTCCCGCCACGAACGCTTTGATATCCTCATAGTTCTTCTTCGCATCCTCTGGCGTTACCAGATCGATCTTGTTCTGGACGATCACGATATTCTTGACGCCGCTGATCTCGAGCGCCATGAGATGTTCCTTCGTTTGCAGCTGTGGACATGGCTCGGTGGCGGCGATGAGGAGGAGTGCGCCGTCCATGATGGCGGCGCCGGAGAGCATCGTCGCCATAAGTGTCTCGTGCCCCGGTGAATCGACGAACGAGATGGCGCGAAGCAGTTCACATTCCGCACCGCAATGCGGACATGTCTTCGATACCCCATAGCATTTCGGCGCGTCGCAGGTCGGGCATTTGAATACCGCAGTATCCGCATATCCGAGCCTGATCGAGATACCGCGTTTGACCTCTTCGGAATGACGATCGGTCCATTCACCGCTGAGCCGTTCCGTGAGCGTCGTTTTACCATGATCGACATGGCCGACCATTCCGATATTGATCTCGGGCTGGTGTGGGACTCTCATTTATGCTTCCTTCTTCGAGTCTACATTGGGTATGAGATCACTCAATTTCTTCGGACCGAAATGCGTGATCTTCATATTGATCTGGCTGAGATCGGGTGCCACTGTGTTCCCGCGCATGGTCTTGCGGCGGCGCTCACCGTGACGTTTCGGTTTGAAACCGATCGATTTGCTGATCAGGATCTTTTTTCGTTGTTGACCGGGGAGGTCCCGGCGCATGGGTACGCCGTCCTTATCGCTCCCGCCGGTGAGTACGAGCTTGTACCCCGGCAGCGATACGAAGATACCGTCGAACTCGTCACCGATACATTTGCCAATGAGCGAATTGGCGTGATGACCGGTGACGGTGGACTGATAGGTCTTCCCGTCCTTCGGGTTGGAGATGACTGCTTTGAATTCGACCATAGGAATCTACCTCGAGTAGGAATATTATTTCAAGTTCATTCAAGTACAATATTCATGGATTGTTTGCAGATAGTGATTGAAAGCAAACCTTCGTCTACCCTTACTGGCGTCGATATACACTAATGACATATAAACATTAGCTCGAAGGGCAAGAGGAAGCCACTGGGGTCGCCCCCCAACCGCCGATGGGTTGGGGAGGCCACGGAGTGTTTTCGGGTCCACACGGCCATACGGCAAATCACCATGTCCCTGCAACGATTGATGGAAACGCAGGGGACGCACTGGGTGTCCCCACGAGGCCGATCGTGATCGTCATTGTTTTTCGAAGTGGCAGTTCCCGTCGTCGCTCGCAACAAGCTTGACCGGTAATCCGACCTCGAGTTCGTCGATGGAGTCGACCCGCATATACCCACTCGTTTTCACACCTTCGTCGAGTGCGACGATCACATAGGCATACGGTACTGCGTCCTTGAAGAGCTCCGACGCCACATGCTGGTGGGTAAATGAGTCGAGCACGCCGGTTCCGTCGCAAGTGAACGCGTCGATATCCCTGCTTTGGCATTTCGGACAGTTCACGAGGTATGTGATCTGTTTGTAGCCGCACGAGTCACATTCGAACCCGTAGAGAGTGCCTTCTTCGAGATTGGAACGATACACATCGATACTGAGCGCTGGATCTACCATGCTTCATCACCCCCGTTTGAGTATGTGGACACTGCATGAACCGCCGGTGGCGCCGACATTGTGGCAGAGCGCGTATTCTGCTCCCTCCACCGTGCGTTTCCCCGCACGATCGGTGAACTGCTCGAACACCTCGACGAACTGCGCGGTGCCGGTGGCGCCGACGGGATGCCCCTTCGCTTTCAACCCGCCGGAGGGGTTGATCGGGATGCGACCACCGATATCGGTCTCACCCGCTTCGGCAGCCTTCGCGCCCGCTCCGTTCTCGAAGAACCCGAGGTCCTCCGACGCCACGATTTCGGCGATGGTGAAACAGTCGTGCACCTCGGCGAAGTCGATATCGCGGGGTTCGATCTTCGCCTGCTCGTACGCCTTTTTCGACGCAAATTGCGACGACGCGATATGGGTCATGTCGGGTCGGTCCTGTAGTGTGGCATACTCGCCGGCGCGACCTGAGCCGACCACCCAGATCGGATCGTGGTCGAGCTCGTGATCGTTCTTCTCGATGAAATCCTCGGATGCGATCACCACGGCGGCGGCGCCGTCGGAGAACGGGCAGCAATCGAAGAGCGTCAGCGGATAGGAGACCATGAACGAGTTGAGCACCGTATCGATATCGATCTTCTTGTGAAAGTGCGCTTTTGGGTTCTCCAGCGCGTTCTTATGGTTTTTGACCGCCACCGCTGCGAGCTGCTC
>CAZSUE010000719.1:0-2937 GCA_964609045.1 uncultured archaeon
TGCACCCCGCACCCCGCTAACCGCACCCCGCTCCCCGCTCCCCCCGCCAAAAAGGTAATAACCGAGATCATCCTAATCACCCCCGAAAGAGAGATCGCCATGACCCAAGATATCGAAGATCTTGTGATTGCCGTGAATGAGTTGCGTACCGAAGTATCACAGCTTCGGCAGATGATGACGGTGCTCCTCGAGCTCATCGTACAGGTCGATGGCGAGGACGACCTCCCTCTCGGGCAGATTTCCGGCCTCACCCCACCGGACTGGGCACCCGAGCGCGGGATCGGGATGTAATCATTATCGTTTCGTTTTTCCATCTGAGGAGAAGAGATAGCTGCGATACGCCCGCCGCGAGGGAATTCCGACACATTTCGAGCAAGAAGTTCGAGCACTGGCGCTCAGTCTCGATCGTCACTCGCCGGAACCGGAACTGGAACCGGCTAAATTCAAGTATCCCCAGCCCCATGCTAGCCCTGTGATCGTATGCAATTTATCGAGCTGATCGAGCGCCGATCGAGCGTACGCAAATTCCGCGACAAAAGGGTCCCGGAGGAGGCGCTGGCGCGTGTCCTCGAGGCCGCGCGTCTTGCGCCCTCATGGGCGAACAAACAGTGCTGGCACTTTGTCGTCGTCCGCGACCCCGAGCGGATCGAACAACTGGCCAAAGCGGCGGGAACGGTCAACCGCTGGCTGAAGAACGCACCATTGCTCGTCGTCGCATGCGGCGACCCCTCCCGCAGCGGGAGTCGCGACCACAAACCATACTATCTCGTCGACGTCGCCATCGCCATGGAGCACCTCGTCCTCGCCGCCACCGAGGAGGGACTCGGCACATGCTGGATCGGCTACTTCGATGAGCCGTCGCTCAAGAGCCAGTTGGGGATCCCAGCTTCCATCGAGGTCGTGGCGCTCACACCGCTGGGTCACCCCGCAGAACGTGAGGGGCTCCGCGAAAAGGTGACGAAGGCGCTCGCGGGCAGTAAGCGCAGGAAACCGCTGGAGGAGATCGTCCACGACGAGCATTGGTAGCATCGGTGCGAGGCGAGTTCCACCATGTGGCTCATCGGCCATCGCGGCGCACCGCGCATGGCACCGGAGAACACGCTCGCATCGTTCACCGCCGCCATCGAAGCGGGGGTAGACTGGGTCGAGTGCGACATCCACCGCTGCGCCAGCGGCGAGCTCGTCGTCATCCACGACGACACCGTGGACCGCACGACCGACGGCACCGGCGCGGTGGCAAAGCTGCCACTACGCTCGCTCAAGCGGCTCGATTGCGGCCAGAACGCGCGCATCCCGACGCTCGACGAGCTCATCGCACTCTGCCACACCCGTGTCGGGCTGAATATCGAGCTGAAAAGTGCGGACGCCGCCGCACCGCTCGCACGTTCCATCGATACCCTCCTTCAAGAGGATCGGTGGGGCCAACACCTCATCGTCTCCTCGTTCCATTGGGACGCGTTAGAGACGCTCCGCGCGCATCTCCGACGATGGCGGCGATCGAGCATGCGGGTCGGCTTGCTCTGGGTCGGTGACGACGAGGGGCTGTCGACCGCGGTCGAGCGCTATCACCCGTTCTCGATCCATGCTCCCGCAGACGCCGTCGACGCGCAGTTCGTTGCCCGAGCGCACCGGTGCGGCGTCGCGTTCCTCGTTTGGACCGTCAACGAGAGAAGCGACGCGCGACGCCTCGGTTCGCTCGGTGTGGATGGCATCTTCACCGACGACGCCGCGGCATTAACCCCACGCGCGACGCGGCCGCCCCCGCGTCCACTGCCGTGACCGTGAACACGGAGCGTGGACATTTCTCGCGCCGAACCGAACGCCCGTTGAGCACCTGCAACCTCTCCATACGGTCAATCCTCTCCGGACCGTACCCTGACGAATACATGGAGTGCGCCGCGGACCGTCTCCGCATCGGCCTTTTCGCTCCGCGTTCGGCGAGCGCCCTCATCGGCGTCCGCCGCCGGGCGGCGTGTGCCCTGCTGGATGCGTCGGTATTCGGCGAGCGAGAGACCATCGCCAGACACGGTGAGCTTCGCCTTATCCTCCGTCCCCGGCTCGATCTCGATCTCGATTGCGACTTCGCGCTCGATATAGCCCTCGCCGCGGCATTTCGGGCAAGCCTCAATAATAAGCTCGCCGTCGCCGAGACATTTCCAGCACCGAACCTTCCGTGGCGCCGGCGGCCGTTCCTCATCAACACCCAGCGCCGCGGGGCCGGACCCCGCCGCGACCCGGCCGGTCTGGTCACAGACGTCGCAGGGCACGATCGCGTCCTCTCTTGCAGCACCGGTCCCATTACAACGATCGCATTCCATCGGCCGCGTGACGGTCACCGCGAAGGTTCCTCCGCGCGCCGCTTCCGCAGGGGTGAGGTCGAGCGTACAATAGATATCGAGGATATCGCGCCGCGGTTCCTCGTCCCGGCCGAAGAGCTCATCCGCCGCCGATATTCGCTGCACCGCGAACGATTCGAGCTGTTTGCTCATCGCTGCATCGGTATCGATCACAAAATCGCGCACCAACCCGCTCCGGGACCAAAACGCGTCGTATTCGCCGCGCGAAGCGCTGTTGGCGAGGACACGGTACGCCTCCTGGATCTCTTTGAACCGTCCCTCGTCGCACTCTTCGGTGCCGATATCGGGATGGTGCCGCCGCACGGCGCGACGATAGGCGCGTTTGATCTCCTTCAACGACGCATCGGGCGAGACGCCCAGTAATTCATAATAATTTTTGTCCATGTCTATATCTATCTTCATCGCGATCGCCTGGGTCCCGCGTGCGACCGGGTGATGTCCGACCCAGCCAGAGTGGCCCGAATACAAGCCACCGTTTTTATGGGTTTGGTATGGAAGGGAGGGAACGGGGGAACGGGGGAACGGGGGAACGGTGTGCCATGATGGTGCAGAATACTAGCGGGTGCAAGTCCCGCTCGGA
>CAZSUE010000720.1:0-2924 GCA_964609045.1 uncultured archaeon
GTTCGCTAGAGATGGAACGCCTCGACCTTCTCGCGCGTATCGAGCGTGGGATAGATCTGACCGGGCAGCGGCGGCATGGAATTGTACACTTGCTCGATCTCGACGATGCCGTATTTCACCCCTCGCGAGCGCCGCGCTTCGCGCATCGTCCCCATGACGAGGATGCTCATCAGCTCGGTGTTCATGGCGAAGAATGCGAGCGTCGTCCCGGGCTGGATCGACGCGAGGTCTGCGCCGAACTGCGTATATGGGTAGACGATGCGTTTGCGGTCTATGGACCGCGCCTGGAAGATGGGAAGGATGATGGGATAGCCGTCCGCGTCGATATGGGCGACGAACTTCGGTGTGAACGCGCTGGAGAAGAGCTCGTCGCCGAACGGCGGAAGCCGCTCGTCCCCATCACTTTTGCGCAGCCCGCCGCGCGCAAAAAAATTGGTGAGTGCGCCCTTCAACAGCCCGCCGATGCCGATGGTCCGGATCGGCCCCGCCGCCACCACGCGGTTGAAATAGACCGTTGCGATGCGCATGTAGGTATTGTACCGAAAGAGCTGCTGTTGGTTGAACTCCGCGGCGTCCGCGCCCTCTTTCGAACAGCGTTGCCAGTCCGCTTTCAATTGGAGGAACCGGAACGGCCGCTGCGCCGTCATGTAGAGGATGCCTTGTTTCGGGTTCGAGCGTACATAGCGCTTGCTCCGCCCTTGCGTGAACTGGCCCCATTTGATCGTCGTGGCGTCCTCGGCGACATTCGAGGTGATCAGCGTGATATGCGGATAGCCGTCCGGTTGGACGGTCCCGATGAGCTTCACCATGATCTCCGGGGTGGTGAACGCGATCTGCTCCTCGCTGAGCCGATCGGTCCACTCATGCTGCGCATGCGCGCTGGTAGTGGCGTTCCTGTCCGCTGTTCCAGCTTCCTCATCGCCAGTGCGCGTTGGGCGAGCGGTCGCTGCCGTTGCGTCCGTCGGGGACGCGGTTGAAGCTCCGGTATCGGTTCTCTTCGCCATAGGATCGCTCCACGTTCGTTTATGAATTGGCTCGAAGACCTCTGCTCAATTCTTGTCACCGCTTTCCTCGCGCTCGTCCACTTTCTGCGTCATCCCCGACCATCGCACATGCTTCACACCCGCATTCTTGGCGACGGCGTGGAAATGCTCCATCTCGCGCTTGGAGAGGAGCGATGCGTCCTTCAACGGCCACTCCCACCCCATCCGCCGATATTTCCCGGCGGGGAGGTTATTGAACGCGAGGAGGTCCCAGCGCGTGATACGCTTCTCGAGCCGTTTGGCGATGAACTGCGCCAGGCCGCGGATATTGTCGTCGGTGGCGGTATAGCCCGGGATGACGGGCGTGCGTATCCAGAGCGGTATCTCGCGCTCGGCAAGCTCCTTAGTGAGCCAGACGGCGTTGGCGAGGATGCGCTTATTCGATACGCCGGTATGGTCGCGATGCTGTTGCGGGTCGATCTCCTTGAGGTCGTAGAGGACGAGATCGAGGTGCGAAAGCAGCAGCTGGTAGGCGCGTTTCGAGACATAACCGCACGTATCCAGCGCGGTGTGGACACCCGCCCCATGGAGCTCTTGCAAGAATGGTACGAGCCATTGCGCTTGGAGTGCTGGCTCGCCGCCGGAGACGGTGACGCCGCCGCCGGATTTCTCGTAATAGACCGCGTCCTTCATCACTTCCGCGACGAGGTCCTCTCGCGTTAAGTATTCGCCCGAGGCATGGAGCGCGCCGGAGGGGCAGGCGTCGACGCAGGAGCCGCAGGCCTGGCACCGGTCGCGGTCGATATGGACGCCCTCACCGTCGAGCCGCAGCGCGGCGTTGGGACAAGCGTCGACGCAGTGGCCACAGCCGATACATTTCTGCTCGAACCATTGCAGCGCGATGCGCTCCTCGATGGTCTCCGGGTTCTGGCACCAGACGCAGCGCATGGGGCAGCGCTTGAAGAAGACGGTGGTACGTATGCCCGGCCCGTCCTCGGTGCTCAGCTTCTGGATATCGGCGATATATGCACCGTCGCCGGACGCAGCACGGGCCGGACTGGACGCTGACGAAAGTCGCGAACCCGCATCCCCGCTCGGCTCGGCCGACGCCGACCCGTTCTTACCGCGGTTCCAGTACCGGGAAAAGAGCCCCATGCTCACCTGATCATCGTTCGTATTAAATAATCTGTGGCTCGCGCCTCGCGTTCTATGATATGATCATCAAAAGCAGGTTTTTCACATCGAATCGAAGGCGTGGTGACATGATGAGGTAGTGGTGAAGGGTGGTGAAGGGTGGTGAAGTGTGTAGTGGGATGAAGGAGAGTATAAATCTATCATCGGCGATGGGTGTGCTATTGATACATGGAGCGGTGTGAGAATGGCGAAGAAAAAGGATATCATCGCCGAACTGGACGCGCACGATACCTATCTCATCCTCCGTCGGTTGGCGAATGAGGATGAGGCGATACAAAGGCTAATAGAGGAGCTCGCGTACGAGCATCTGTCCGAGGTCGACAGCGACATGGTGACGGAGGAGCTCTTCTCCGCGCTTGAGTATATCGAAGTCGAGGACCTCTGGGACCAAAGCGGTGCAACGCGCTACGGATATATCGATCCATATGATCGGGCGTGGGAGATGTTCGAAGAGGCGCTGGAACCGTTCGTCACAGATATGAAACGCTATCACGCGCTCGAGATGTGGACGGATGCGAAGCGGTACTGTATCGGAATATTGAGGGGCATTTACCGGTTCGAAAAGCACGCGTCCACCGAGTTTGCCGAGTGGGCGGAGGATGCGCCGGCGCACTTTTTCGAGGATGTGCTCGAGATGTGGAAGAAGGCACACCGGGATCGCGACGATATCGACGCGGTGGAGACGCTCGTTCAAGAGGAGTTTCAGTTCTGAGGTATGGAGGGAGGGGGTTGGGGGTTGGGCTTTCG
>CAZSUE010000721.1:0-2919 GCA_964609045.1 uncultured archaeon
CGAACTCGTCCGCCTTCGCCTCGAACGCCGCGGCGAGGTCTTCCACCGCGTTGACCACGCGCTGCGCCAGCGTCCATATGGCGATATGTGCGGCGGTGGGGAAGGTATCGTTGGTGGACTGGCCGCGGTTGACATGATCATTGGGGTGGAGATAGTCGTACTCGCCGCGTGGTCGGCCGAGGTTCTCCAGTGCGCGGTTCGCGATCACCTCATTCACATTCATATTGAACGAGGTCCCGGCACCGGCTTGGAAGATGTCCACTGGAAAATGCGTATCGAGGTCGACCTCGCCGTTGAGGATATCGTCGGCGGCGTTGACGATGGCGCGGCCGCGGATCATATCCAGCGCACCGAGGTCCATGTTCGCCACGGCACAGGCCCGCTTGAGCGTGACATAGGCGCGGATGAAGCTACGCGGTTCGCGTCGGCCGGAAACGGGAAAATTCCGAACCGCGCGCGCAGTCTGGATGCCGTAATAATATTCATTTGGGACAGCGAGCTCGCCCAGTGGGTCCTGTTCGATCCTTCTTTCGTCCGTCATATGATCGCCGCATCTCTATCCATGGGACCCCTCCATGGGGACCCCTATCGAAATGAAAATGGCGACGGCGCATATGCATTTTTCTCCGGGTTGCGACCGAGCGAAAATGGGCTGTATTCGCAACCGACAGCCCGTCCCTATCGTCTACCATGCGACGCACGATATGCGGGACGATTCGTATACGCATTCACGCAGCACCGAGGGGCTCTCGATATCTCCGAACAGGGAGCGGAAGGACGAGAAACGATGAGAGGACCCACTCCAATGGCCACCCAAATTGTGGGCGAAATTCTATCGGGATCGTCCCGCATCCGGCGAGCACTTGTGAGACCAGACCAGATCAGATCAGATCAGATCAGATCATGTGGGACGAATCCGACGAGAACGATATCGATACCGACAAGAGGCAATTCCCAGTGGGCGCGCCCACGGTCCATCACCTCGTCCCGAAACAGAAGTATCGCGACCGGTGGGAGGACGCGCCCACTGCATCGCTCTGCTCACGGTGCCACAAACAGATCCATCGCCTCTTCGAGAACAACACGCTCGATGGCGACCACGATACCGTCGAAAGCTGCGCGCGCACCCCAAGCGTCGGAAAGTTGTCGCGCGGCTGACGAAATGAATAAAATAAATAATGCGCGGTTCCGTACGGAGAGAAGGGGCATCAGGGTCAGAGTTTTTATTAATCTAGACCGACTCACGCTGCTCGATGCCCGACGACGACGCGCCTTCGACCCCTACTGATAATGATACCGATACCGCTGAAAAGGAGGCAGACGGTGGAACCGCCCGCGATGCCGAACGCACCAGCGCTGAAGGGGGCAGAGGGGGTCCGGGCCCGGTCGATACGCCGCCATCCGACAGTGTCGAGGCAAACAACATTATTGCTCCTGGCGCAGCGCCCGCGGACGCGCCCGACGAACGCACCGCATTCGACTTCGAGTTCGAGTTCGTATTCCGCCGCGACGCGCGGCAGCGTTACGATCTCACGGATACGATCTACACGCAGGAACCGTTCGGGCCGGTACCCGCACTGAAGGCGGTCCGCGCACTCGCCGGCGAGATGAACATGAATCGTGCGCTGATGCGCGACCCCGGCCTCGCCGTTCGCGCCGGCAAGCTCAACGCGGTGTTCCTCATCGAGGCGATACTCCATAAGGCCATCGATATCTACCGCGACCGGGAAAGCCCCAACGCACTGGAACGCTACATGCAGCATTTGGAGGCGTCGTTCGATACCGAGACGGTGGAACGCTCCGCCGTCGCCCTCGAGGAGCGCTATCCCTCACTGGAGGTCTATCGCGCCGCGGCGGTGCCGGACTCGTTTGCGAAGACGGCGCGCGAGCTGCTCGCCGAGAAGTTCATCCATCTCTACCTCGCCAACGAGAATTCGGTGTTCGCACATTATAAGGAGCTCTTCGACGACCTCGATTTCCAGCACCGCGAGACCTATCGCCAGTTCATCGAGACCTCGCGTGCGTTCTTCGCGCTCCAGCCGCGATTCGGTCCTGAGGATCAAACGCTCCTCGAACTGCTCGAGGCGCCCGCCAAGGCCGCACCCAACTCGCTCACCGGCCAGCTCGAATATATCCGCACCCATTTCGCGTCGTTCCTCCCCCAGGGCTATCTCGACCTGGTCCTGCGCGCGCTCGATATCATGAAGGAGGAGGAGAAGCTCGGGCTTCTCGGACCCGGCGCCGCACCGGTGCTCGAGTTCGGCGACGCCGAGCTCTATCCCGAATACGAGCGCTTCACCGAGGATAAGGACTGGATGCCGAAGGTGGTCGTGCTCGCCAAGAGCGTCTATGTCTGGCTCGACCAGCTTTCGAAGAAATACAGCCGCGAGGTGCGCCGTCTCGACCAGATTCCGGACGAGGAGCTGGAAACGCTCGCGCGCTGGGGCTTTTCCGGGCTCTGGCTCATCGGGCTCTGGGAGCGCAGCGCCGCGTCGCAGAAGATCAAGCAGATGACCGGCAACCCCGACGCGCTCTCATCCGCTTACTCGGTGTTCGATTATACCGTCGCCGACGACCTCGGCGGTGAGGGCGCCTACCAGCATCTCCGCGACCGCGCCATGCACCACGGGATCAGACTCGCGGCGGACATGGTGCCGAACCATACCGGTATCTACTCACAATGGATGATCGACCATCCCGAGCGGTTCATCCAGCTCTCCTATCCGCCGTTCCCCGCTTATTCGTTTTCCGGGCCGGACCTCTCCTGGGACGACCGGATCGGCATCCGCATCGAGGACGGGTACTGGACGCGCCGCGACGCCGCCGTCGTCTTCGAGCGCCGCGATAACGCGACGGGCGAGACGCGCTATATCTATCACGGCAACGACGGTACCTCCATGCCCTGGAACGATACCGCGC
>CAZSUE010000722.1:0-2917 GCA_964609045.1 uncultured archaeon
AAGAGTCTGGCACCGAATTGCCCGAATTACTCGAATGAAGCGAATTCCCTCCCTCGCCACCCCAATGCAGTACGGAAAAGAGATGGTGCGGGTGGGGTTATTCGATTCATTCGGTTCATTCGCTGCCGCTTTCCCCCGTCGCAAGCACCTCAGCCCGTTCGTTGCGTTTCAACCGAGGCATACAAAGCTGGTCCCATATTATGACGCGTCAAGTACGGCGACTTCGTGGCCATCTCCGCCCTTCAAGCGTACCTCCCCAGGACACACCTGGACCGCGCTGGACTTAATGTAATAGTTCAGTGGCGATCATTAGCCGATAACACTAACGGTAGTAAACCCTTTATAGGAAAGAGCTGGTGCGATTGCTGCGAGTTCCATAACGGCCACAAGCTAAGAACACACGATGATTACAAGGCTCGAGGTTCATCTGATCTGCGGTGGATAGTGTACGACAACAAGCCCATCTCGACGTCTTAAGCAGCACCACTAATAGGACGGGGGCTCGAATTACTCTTCCAATAATAGAAGGCGGTTCGTGAGATATTGTGGTCGATGGTTAGTTCCTTAACCGACATCCCAAACTTCTCATTGGCTAGAATCATCTCGTGCCTTGAGCGAACCGCCCGCGAAGGTGGCTCTCCCGATCCATTTGCACCGCCAGCGTTGCTATTTGATTCGTTCGATGTTTCTGCGACGCAGAATCCTCAACAGTGAACAGGAACGAGGAGAGATCGAGGATGCTCCGTTCTCCCGCGCTGCCACCTTCCTCGTTCATTCTTCCATCCCTGGGAACAGATATTTTGTTCTGCGACCCATGACCCGGGACTCATTCCGTATGTCCATGGTCATACACCACCATAATACCTCAGCAACCAGGCCCAGACCGGTGTGATGGCAATGGTCACATCGTCCCTTTCGGTCTCCTCGTCATGTTCGAATGTCAGGACGGTCCCGCGCTCCCCACCGAGTTCCCTGACTGCCTCCACCACTGCATTGAGCTCCCCGTTCCGGTCCCGGTTCCCGTTATTTATCTCCCAAGCACACTGGACTGGTGCTCGTCCGGCTACGCCTCGACCGTGACCGATGTGGTGATGCGTAGGGGCGCAAGCGGCAAGTATAGGCAAGTATAATTACCTCCCAGCCCCATGAAAATCGGCTTGCGTCCGTTACGTTTGAGGTTCAACCATGTCCTACCCGTTTTTCGTTCGATCGCACATGCGCACCTCTCTCATCGCTTTTCTCTCGATACTATTCATCGCGCTCCCCTCGCTGTCGCTGTCGCTGCCGATCTCCAGCGATGATATCTCGGATCGATTGGACGGTGCGCGGGTCGATGGGCGATGCAGGCTGCACCCGAGCCTGGAGCAGTATCTCGCAACGACCCATCCTGACCATCCCGTCGGGCTGCTCGTCCATTTTGCGGATGCGGTTGAAGCCGCCGACCTCGCGCGGCTGGTAGCCGAGGGTTTCGATCCGCTCCACACCTTCCACGCCATCCCGGTGGTCCACCTCCGCACCACTGCAGCGCGCGTTTGCGACCTCGCCGCCATGGACGATGTGGTCTTCATCCAGAACAATTCGCGGCTCAGGCTCGGGATGGACCTCACCACGGAGGTCATCAACGCCACCCAGACCTGGTACAATACGATCCGGGGCGCAAACGGCGAGGATCTTGGATATATCGACGGCACGGGCGTCACCGTGGCGGTGCCCGACACCGGCGTGGACGCGGGCCACCCGGACCTCGATTATGGCGAGAAAACGATCATGAACCTCAAATCGGACACCGACATGATCTGGTACGAGACGGAGAACACCGACACCTCGTACGGCCACGGCACCCATTGCGCGGGAACGGTGGCGGGCAACGGCGACGCATCCGGCGGTGCGCGACGCGGGGTGGCACCCGGTGCGAACCTCATCGGGTTCGGGGTGGGAGACGTCCCGTTCATCACCAACGCGCTCGGTGCCATGGAATGGGTCTACGATCATACCCGGCCCGGAAACAACCCGTACAATATCCGGGTGGTCACGAACTCTTGGGGCGAAACGGGCGATTATTACGACCCGGATGACGCGGTTACGAAGATCACCGAGAAGCTGACCTTCGAGAACAATGTGGTGGTGGTGTTCGCCGCTATGAACGACGGCGGTGACGGGAGCGGCTACGAGGGCGACGACGGGACGACGAAACCGCACACCAGCTCGTACGCCAATATCCCCACGGCGATCTCCGTCGCCGCGCTCGAGCGCGACGGGAGCGGCATCGCACCGTTCTCCTCGCGCGGGCTGCGCGGCGTGAACGAGACATTCCCCGATATCGGCGCGCCCGGCGTGGATATCTGGTCCACCGCGCCCCGGCGGACGCTGATCAGCGCGCAGGAGAAGCTCCCGGGCAGCGACCCGGTGGATCCGTACTATTTCGCGATCTCCGGCACCTCAATGGCCACTCCGCATATCAGCGGCGTGGTCGCGCTCCTCTGGCAGGCCTGCCCGCAGATGCGCGTCTCGACGGTCCACGACGATTACAGCGGCGAGGACGAGCGCTATTGGAACAATACGAACACGCGTGTCCACGAAGCGGAGCTGATCCTCGAGGCCGCCGCACAGTACCGTCCCTACCGCACTGGCGCCGAGAGCGGCGTACCGGAGAACGGGACCATGACGGACCATTTCGGGCTGCCGACCGATTTTGCACAGGGTCACGGACTCATCGATGTCCAGCGCGCGGTGGGCATCGCGCTGACGCTTTCCGAGCTGCGCACCATGGACCGCGACGGTGACGGAAGCCCCGACTGGCCGGAGGCGACGGTGGCTGACGCGGTGTCACGCTACGATGCGGAACCGGTCCTCGCTCCCGGCTACCGGCTCTCACCCACCGATACGATCCAGAGCGATTGGGAAGGGGAATGGATAC
>CAZSUE010000723.1:0-2916 GCA_964609045.1 uncultured archaeon
TTGGCAAAGGGTACTCCCTTTGGCCATGTTCGCAGAAAGGAAGTCCGAAGGAACCCTTTCTGCTGAATTATGTATTCTCCAGACGGGCGGGCGCGGGGGTGCGCATGCGGTGAACCATCCAGCAATTGGCCCATCGAGCGAGAGAGGAGGCTGCGTCGCCTCCGTGCATTTTTCACGCTCACCCGCCGATACGGTGTTTAGGTTCCATCCGGCCGGCCGAGTCCACCGCCCCCGCCTTCCTTCTGCTCAAGCCCAGCTTCGGCGTAGTCACAGTTCGCCACCATCCCATAAAGAGAAAGGCCGTACCTTTATTAACTCACAGCGATATTGAACAGCGATTTCGGCGCTCATGCAAGTCCTATCCATAGCGTCCGACGCGAGGCGGGATTTCAGTGCCCAGAGGTTTGATACTATGACATCGCTTGTACCGTCACAACATCGTCCAGCAACCGGCAATGCGTCATGGATACATACCCCAATAAGGATCGCGATCGCGGTCGCGCTTTCACTGACGCTCCTCCTTCTTCCCATCGTCGGCCAAGCGGTCAGCTGGCAGCTCTCGGCATCAGCCCCCAACGCGAATGTCACATCCGCACTCACTACTGCAGCACGCAGTCCGCCACCGGACCAGTCAACCACCGTTCCCACATGGTACCCCGGCGAAGAATGGTTCTATCGCACTACCGCCACGGTGAACTACCAGAACCTCGAGATCGATGTCATGGGCAGCCGTACTTTGACGCTGGATAGCACCACCCCACTGCTCGACTACGCCGCAAACGGCACACAATATACTGTTTACAATGTACAGATCAGTGGCCAGCAGCAGTTCTCGGGCGTCTATTTCAACGGCATGGTGATCATCAGCGGCACCACCACCATCACCGGTCATCGGTACTATCGCGTCAACGACCTCGCCGTGGTGGATGAGGAAGTCGCCATCGACGGACAAGTGAACATCAACTATTTCGGCGACCAAAGTACCATCACCATCGACGAGCATATGAACACATCCTACGCGCCACCGCGCGAAGACCTCGATCTTCCGCTCGGCGTCGGCGAGAGCTGGTCGCTCCAGACAACCATGTCGCAGTACCTCTCCACCGAGGACGCCAACGAGACGGTGACCCAGAACTATACCTACACTTGTCCCAGCCGGCAGCAGATGCATATCTATTACCCCGATGAAGGGATCGACCTTTACTGGGATACCTACACGGTCGGCATCACGCAGGACGGCGAGACTGAGAACTATTATTACGGCCCCAACGTCGGCCACTGGGTAAACTATACCGTCGAGATACCGGAGGTCGGTACCGAGCGCCACGAGCTCATCTCGCATACCCCCGGCACACCGTCCATCGACATCGACGAGTTCACCCTCGACCCCTCGGAGCTCGCCGGCGGCGCCGCATTCCTTGTCTCCGGGACGGTGACCGACCCGCCCGCACCGGGCACGCTCACCATCCATACACCTACACGAGCCGAGACCGTCGTCGCAAATGTCACCTCGGTCTTCAGCCAGCCCATCATTGCACCGTTCGTCGGCGACGACACACCCACCGACGCGGACGCCGGGTCGCACGGGATACTCGCCATATTCGACGCCAATGGCGAGATCGGGTACGCGGTTGCCACGCTCACCTTGTCCACCACCGCCCCCACCGTCCTCCACACCTCGCCGCCCGACGGTGCGACCCATGTCCCCACCAACCGCTCCGTCAGCATCACCTTCAGCCATCCCATGGCGCCGGCCAGCGTCGAAAACGCACTGAGCATCGACCCGTCCGTCAATACCACCCTCGGCTGGGTCGACGAGGACTCCACCCTCATCCTCATTCCTAGCATGCTCGAACCGTCCACATCGTACACCGTCACCATCGGCGCCACTGCGGAGGATAGCTACGGCAATACCCTCGACGCACCGTTCCAGTTCACATTCACTACCGCCCCCGCGCTCGAAGTCCAACCCGATATCGTGATCAACGAGATCATGTACGACCCTGCACCCGGCGAGGACGCATACTACGAGTTCATCGAACTCTACAATCCCGAACCGTTCCCCGTGAACCTCACCGGCTGGGTCATCGCCGATACCATGGAGGCGGACACGCTCTGGCCCGTGAGCGCCAACACCATGCTCATGCCCCAGCATTACGCAGTCATTACCGACACCGACTCCCAAGTGACGCTCCCCAACGGTACGCTCCATCTCGCCACCGCAGATCCAACCATCGGGAATGGGCTCGATAATACCGGTGACACCATCGCACTGCGCATGGGCGACCGTGTGGTCCACCGCGTGGCGTACACGCCCAGCTGGGGCGGCGCCGGGAGCGGTTCGTCGCTGGAGCTGATCAATCCCTCCCTCGATACCGCGCTCGCCACGAGCTGGAGCGGCTCAATCGTCGTGAACGGCACACCGGGCGCACAGAACAGCATCTACCGCGACCGACCACCGCGGTTCGGACCCATCGACGCGCCGGACCAGGTCCCTTACGGTACGAATGTCACCGTCACCGCCACGGTCTACGACGAGGCACTGGCCACAGTAACGCTCAGGGTCGGGACCAACGGAACCTGGACATCGGTAACGATGCACGCGGTCAACGAGAACGGCACCGAGCGCTGGCAAGCGAATTACACCCCCACCATGAACAATTCCCTCTCCCGCTACTTAATCGTCGCCGAGGACATCGCCGCGCAACAGAGCGAAAGCCGCACCAACGCGTTCATCGTAGGCAGTGTGGCACCACCGCCGGTGGCGATCAACGAATACCTTTCGCTACCCGCCAGCGTCGACTGGCATCCCAACGGCCGGATCGATGCGAAGGACGACTGCTGGGTCGAACTCTTCAACCCCACCACCACCCCGCTCGACCTTTCCGGGTGCTATCTCGGGAATCGGTCGGTACC
>CAZSUE010000724.1:0-2912 GCA_964609045.1 uncultured archaeon
GCTTGGCACGCGTCCTCGATGACGACGAGGTCGTGCTTGTCGGCGATGGAGAGGATCGCGTCCATATCGGCGGGTTGGCCGTAGAGGTGCACCGGGAGGATCGCTTTCGTATCCTCCGTGATCGCCGCCTCGATCTTCTCCGGGTCGATATTGAAGGTCCGCGGATCGATATCGACGAAGACCGGTTTTGCGCCGGTAAAGCAGATGGAGGTGGCCGTGGATATGAACGAGAACGGCGTGGTGATCACCTCGTCGCCGGGCTCGACGCCGCCGGCGAGGAGCGCGAGATGGAGCGCGGTGGTACCGTTGCTCACCGCCACCGCGTGCTTGCAGCCGATGAACTTTGCGAACGCCGCTTCGAACGTGGCGACCTTCGGCCCCTGTGCGAGCATGCCGGATCCCAGCACTTCGATGACACCCTCTTTCTCGTCTTCCTCGATCTGTGGTTGTGCAATATTGATGTTCGCCATAATGATCACTCCATGAATTAATCTGGTTTAATTAAATTGGGCTTTTTCCTAAAAATAGAGAATTGAGACGCTATAGAATTACAGTGCGCGGGTTGTATCGCCTATTGCAGTCGTTCGCTCCAGTCATTCACTGCAGACGTTCACTGCGTTCGATCCGCTTTACGATGTGCTGGTGGGACCTCCCCCACCTTCCGTGCGGGCACGCCCATGACGATGCTGAACGGGTCCACATCGCGGGTGACCACGGCGCCGGCGGCGACGAGCGCGTCCTTCCCGATAACGATGCCGGGGAGAATCGTCGCGTTGGACCCGATCCGTGCGAAGGCGTGGATATGCGCGCCGACCAGCTCGATCTCGCCGCGACCCATATACTTATCGTTGGTGAGCGAGGCGTTGGGACCGATGAAGACGTCGTCCTCGATGGTCGTGTTCGTCGGGATATAGACGCCGCTTTGGAGCGAAACGCGCGCGCCGACGGCGCATTTGTCCTCGATGACCACGCCGGTGCCGACGAGCGAGTGGTCGCCCACGGTGGAATACTCGCGCACCAGGGCGCGGTTGCCGGTCTGGACGGCGTCGGCGAGGATGGCGTTGGAATAGATGATGGTATGGTCGCGGATCACGCAATCCTTCCCGATGGTGGCGCCCGCCACGCGCGCTTTGTCGCGGTTGATCATGAGCTCCTTTTCGTCCTTCCCGGGATGGCCGACGATCACATGCTCGCCGAGGTAGGTGCCTTTCCCGATCACGGACTCTCCCCATATGTCTGCCATTGTCGTCCCTCTCGTATCTGATATAATATAATTTGACTAGTCGCTGGCTCGTTCATTGTTCGACGCGGCCGATCGGTCGTTCGACTTCGCTTCACAGTGCGCTCAGTGATCCGAGACGATCACCGCGGTCCCGTCGCGGCATGACTTCGTCGCCGCCGCCGCCACTTCGATGGCGCGCAGCCCGTCGTCGCCGGTGACGAGCGGGTCGACGCCCTCGATAATGGCGTGCAAAAAATCCCGCAACTCGTTCTTGAGCGGCTCCTGTCGATGGAGCGCGATCTCGTGCGTATCGTTCTCCCAGGGCATGGATGAGAGGTCCTCCTCGTGATAGCTGTCGAGGTGCGATGAGGAAATCTTCAACCGCTGCGCGATATAATCGAGCTCGATGAACTTCTCCGAGCATGTCAGCGACAGCTTCCGCACCTTCATCGGCGTGAGCCAGTTACAATCGACCATGCCGGTGATGCCGTTGTCGAACTCGAGGAGGATATTGGCATGGTCCTCGAACTTGGGATGATTGATCCGCCCGCCGAGCGCGAACACCTTCTCGACCTCCGCATCGGCGAGGTATCGGATGACATCGATATCGTGGATGCCGATATCGAAGATCACGCCCACATCCTTGATGCGGCGCGGGAACGAACTCACGCGCCGCGCGGAGATGGAGATCGCGTCGCCGAACTTACCCGTTTCGAGGTCGCGCTTTGCAGCTCCGACCACCGGATTATGCCGCTCGATATGGCCCACGGCGAGGGTCGCATCGTGCTCGGCGGCGAGGTCGCAGAGCGCCTTTGCACTTTCGATATTATCGGTGATCGGTTTCTCGACGAGGACATGGATGCCGCGCTGGATCGCTTCTTTTGCGAGTTGGTAATGGGTTACCGTGGGCGTGGCGACGGTGATCGCCTGGACACCGCTTTCGAGCAGTTTTTCGTGATCCTCGAAGGTCTCCACGCCGAACCGTTCGCGGGCGATGGCGAGCCGTTTGGTATCGGTATCGGAGACGGCGATGAGATCGGCGATCTCCGAATAGACGCGCGCATGATTGATCCCCATGGTCCCGATCCCGATGACACCTACTTTCATTTGCTCCATGTTCGAACACAACCTATTCTATCGATCGATGATCGCCTTACTGCTCACCGCTCGCGTTCCACGGTTTTAGCCTGTAAGCGGCGGGTGGTTTCACCTGCGGGCATAGTGTCCTTCATAATAAGTCTTTATGTCCCCTGCCCAATCTCTCATCTATAGCTTCATTCTTCCGTTGGAAATTTGTCCCGTATATACACGCTACGCCACAACATCAACACTGACGAGCAGCTGATTACACGATGTGCGTAAGAACGAACGGGAGTTAGAGTAGCTCTCAGGCTTTTTTTCTATCTGTGCACGAATAGCAAAAATCATTGGTCAATAGTTATGGCCCGAGCGGTAGGGGCTCATTCCATTCCAAGGGGCAGCTATATATATTTTCGCCGAAAAATGTATTGATTAGGCGCTCTGCCTGGAATGAGCCCGGTAGGATGAAGACAAGCTTGAGACCCGATGGCCAAACCACCAACCCAGACTTAAGCGCTCCGTGCCCCCTATGGCAGACGCTTCGACGGGCAATGGCGCAGGGTTTTTTCACGCGGACGCGCCACATTCCGCTTCGCTCCATGGCAGCGCC
>CAZSUE010000725.1:0-2909 GCA_964609045.1 uncultured archaeon
CTCTATTATACCGAGCTGGTACGGACCGGGTTCGATCTCATGGAGGTCCAGACCGAGTTCGGGCACTGGTGGTACCAGTACGGCACGCCGTGGGAGGTGGAATGGAACGATATTTCTGTGCCCGCAACGATCTGGCGCAACGCGACCTGGTACATCATCCGTGGCGCGTACGAGACGATGATCGCCGCGGCGCATGCGATGTCGCACGAAAACGCCGATTTCGAGCATTTCACTCGGCTCCTCACCTTCTTCGAGATGAACCACTGGGTCGACGATGCGCGTTCGAACTGGTACTGGCACGGCAGCTCGGAGGAGGCGGCCATGGAGTTCGGGTTCTACGGCACCCATCGTTTCAATACCCATTTCGAGGCGCTGACCGGTATCTACAACCTCCTCCAGCGCTCCGCGCCCGCAAGTGAGGATGCACTGCGCGCCCGCGATATGCTCGATCGGGGCATGAACGCAGTGTTCAACGCCAGTGCGCCGTTCTATTTCGAGCATTTCGTCGGCGAGAGCGGCGACCCGTACGAGACGCTCACACCGTCCTATGTCGCGCTGGACGGCGACGACCGCTACGCGGGGATCAATTTCTATAATATCGCGGTACTCGCGCGTTACGATTGGGCGGACGGTCGCGTGGTGGATATCATCCGCAACAACTCGCGGTTCCTCACCTGGCTCGAGTATTGTTGCGAGTTCGAGACCTCCGGCGTGCACTATAAGTACACCTCGTGCTACGCGGAGATGGCGAAGGCACTGGCCATGCTCATCCCGTTCACCATCGGCACCGACCGCGATCTCTTCGGGTATCTCACCTCGTTCGCCGAGGAATGCGAATCGATCTCGCCCGCGTTCCCCTTTCTTGCGGATCTATATGGGCTGGACCCGTACGCGGTCCCGCCCGGCCAGATGGGGCGGTGGTATGTGGAGGACCCGCGCGGGCTGCAACGCGACGACGAGAAACGGCTCCTCCCACTCTATGCGCATAGCACTTCGGACCGGTACATGTTCACGCTCACCAACCTCGGCGGCGCGCCGCACGCGGTGAACCTCACCGTGCATGTGCCGTATGTCAATATCTCCGCAGCGGTCATACGCCAGAACGGGTCGCGGATACCGATAGCGGTCTCAGCGCCGATCGAGCGCGACGCGAGCGGTGCGCGGGTGGCGCTCTCCTCACCTAATCATACGATACCGGCTGGTCGGTCGGTGCTCATCGAGCTGAGCGGTACGAACACGCCGCCGCCGGCGCCGCAACTCATTGCACCGGACAATACCACACTGGTGAACGCGACGGATGTCTCGTTTTGTTGGGAGCTGTTCGACGACGCCGATCACCAACCCTATTTTACCACCGTGGCGATCGCACCGCATCGGCCCGATGAGCGGGTTTTTCTCGGCGATACCGACGGCGATGTGGTGCGCCGCTATCCGTTAGCAGGGACATATTGTCCCGCTGGGGCATATGATGGCGCGAACGGAACGGAGCACAGGTTCATTCTGGAGGAGCCGCTGGGGTACGGGTCCTATTACTGGTGGGTCGAGTTGACGGATGAGGAGGGCGCGCGGCGTGTTTCCGAGCCGTTGCGGTTCGTCATCGCGCCGAACGCGACCGTCGTCCATCATGGTGATGAAACGCAGTTCCAGCGAGGCGCGGTGGACGATATCGCAGTGGTGGGCGATGCGTTACGGTTGCGCGACCACGAGTATAACCCTGGCCAGTACGGGTACGTAGAGCGCGGGACGTTCGTCTCATCACCCATCGGTCTCGACCATGGCGCCATCGCACTGGAGCGGTGCTATTGGTCGGCGAAACAGCCCGCGGGTACCACCGTCTTTCTCGAGTTTCGCACCGCAGATACGCGGGCGGCGGTCCTTACCGCGCCCTGGGGTGCACCGTATCGCATAAGCGGTGCGAGCATCGGCCCGAACGAGGCGCATATCTCCCCGGCGAACTCACCGTCGTTCGCATCGTATCCCGGCCTCTACGGTCGCTATATCCAGTATCGGCTCACGCTCGAAACGACCAATGTCATGGTCACACCGGCCCTCTTCGACCTTTTCGTCGTATATCGTACCGCGCCCGTCGTCATCGACGCCCACCCCTCGCACTCCGCCGTCGTCCTCCCGCTGCATGCGACCAACGATAGCATATCGGTGACACAGCAGCTTGGCGTTGCGCTCTCTGAGCCAAGCGATGACCGAGAGGCGTACCGGTACCACTGGGCCATCGACGGCGTGGTGCAGTCTGTTTCCGAGACGGTGGAGAATGTCTCGTCGTATCGGTTCGAGAGCGATCGTGCGGGGAATTATTCGCTGTCGCTCTCCGTTCGCGACGCGGAGGAGAACGAGGTCGTGGTCACATGGTCGCTCTGGGTCAATACGGCACCGCTTATCGAGCGCGCCGAGCCGCTTGAGCGCGATATCCTCGCCGATGTAGACGAGGCGCTCTATTTTGCATTGCGCGTCATCGATCCGGATCGATTGGTGACGCACTGGGCGATCGACGGTGTCCGCTGTGTAACGCAGCGCAGTGCGCCCGACGCGTTCGCGGCGCACGCGCCGTCGTTCCTCTATACGCCCGACGAGTACCGGCATCTCGACAGCGTGGACCGGGATGCGCCCATGCATACGGTGACGGCGACTATCGACGACGGTGACGCGAGCAGTAACCGTTCCTGGCGTGTCCATATCGACCGACCGCCGTCGATCGTCGCGCGCGCGCCGACGACGAACTATGTGTCGGTGCCGTACCGGCGCGCGGTGAACTTTACGGTGACGGCAGAGAGGCAGTGCACCGCCCCGATCGCCAATGCAACACGATTCGATTGGGCGGTGGACGGCGTATCGGTCGAGCGCGATCAGGTGCATGTCGGTTCGGGCAAGCTTAGTCAATGCGGGCTGCGGAC
>CAZSUE010000726.1:0-2899 GCA_964609045.1 uncultured archaeon
GACCATCGGGTAATAGATCCATATCCTCGATGATGAGTGGAGCGCCCTGTCGCAGCTTCTCGACACCCCATTGCAAACGCTCTATGGGAAGGTGCTTGAAGGTTGGTTTGAATGGCACTCCCTCTTGATCGAACTCATGTGTCACCGTCATCGTCTCTTGCGTTGGGTCGAGGAGAAGGAGGAGCGCGCGATCGAGGTCGAACGAGTTCGCCAGCTTCCGAAGCGCGTCGTTGATTCCGGCGTCGACCTCGTCGACCTCGTCGGGTTCGAGCTGTACGAACTGCGCCGATATCGATGCGATGAGCCGTTCGTGCTCGAGCCGTTCTTCCAACCGCTCCGTGGCGCGACGACGGTCGGTGATGTCGGTGGTGACCACATAACGGTCGATATAGCCGCCCTTCCTTCGTTTGATACTGTATCGGTTATTGATGCAGCGTCGTGTACCGTTCTTGCGCACTATCCAGAACTCCAATTCCGATGGGAACTCACCGCTGACGCGCGCGTCGGCGATCACCTCTTTGAGCCGTGGCTTTTCCTCCGGTGCCGCAATATCCAGCCCGCTCATCGTCGTCAGTTCCTCGTGGTCGTACCCGGTGATCTCGCATATCCGGCGATTGGTATAGATGACCTTGCCGCGCTCGATGATCGTCAGCCCGTCCTGGATATTGTCGGCCATGGTTCGAAAGCGCCTCTCGCTCGTGGCCAACGCCTTCTGAGCGACCTTTCGGCTCGTTTCCAACTCGATGCTATAGAGCGCGAACCCGATATCGTCGGCAACTTCACGAAAGAGCGATTGCTCATCGTCGTCGTCGATCATTTCCGTGGAGAGGCCCACGGTGAGAACGCCGTAGAGATGCTCCTCGTGCTCGAGTCGAATCGCCATGGCGCCGAGCGGCTCGTCGGCCGTCGACGGTTTGCGTAGAAACAGCCGCGGCCGGGAAGCGTCTGCCACTTCCGCGGCCAGCGCACGCACCGAACGCGCGCGCATATTGTCATCCCCACCGACATGATCGTGCACTTGATCCTTTGGGCTGGCAGGCTCGCCGGTCTCGGCGCGTACAAATCCAGCTCGAGCGGTGCGATCGAACCTCCCCCTGTGATCGAACAACCCGAGCCATGCCCATGCATAACCCCGCGTTTCGATGAGGAGCGCACAGGTCCCGTCGATCAGTCGATCGCGGTCCTTCTCTTTCGTGATCAATTGGTTGACATTGCGTATGGCGCGGAGCACGCGGTTCAGATGGGCCAGCCGCGCGGTGAGACGATATTTGTGGAGCGCGGTCTCGATGCCGGTCTTGAGCATGCGGCTCTCGAACGGTTTGATGATATAGCCGTAGAATTCGGTGGTCTTCACCCGCTCGAGCATCTGGTCGTCCACATATGCGGTGAGATAGACGACGGGTGTGCCGAAACGCTCGGTGATCACCCGCGCGGTCTCGATCCCGTCGAGCGGACCCTTGAGGACGATATCCATCAAAACGAGATCGGGATCGCTCTCCTCGACCGCTTTTACCGCTTGCGCGCCGGTGGCGCAGGTGCCGGTGACCTCGTAGCCGAGCTGGAGGAGCTGGTTCTCGATATCTTTCGCAATGATGCTCTCGTCTTCGACGACGAGGATAGACGGTTGCGTTCGTGTCATGGGCGTCACGGATCACGGAGTTGAAGATTCATCGTACGGGCGAAAAAGAGCGGTCACCGTCGAACGAGACCGCCGACCATCTCAGGCAACGCGCCGCTCTATTGGTACATAATACCATCGTATTCGCTCGGTTCGCTCTCTTGCGTGCCGCTCTGGTCGGGTTCGGACCGTTTTCGCCGATGTTTATGCTTGAGGGCGCGTTTCTGGGTGACATTCCGTCCGATGAACTTGAAGTTGCGGGTCAGAAGCCGGAGATAGGTCACCTCGGGGAACTCCTCGATGGTGACGATATTGCGCTTTTCGAGCCGCTTGAGTCGATGCATGATGCGGCTCGGTTTCAGATTGAAATATTCGCACAACTCATCGAAGGTGAGTTGGTAGGTCTTAAGGAGCAATCGCACGATGCGTGCTTCTACAGTATTGGATCGTAGCGTGATCATCGTATCAAATGTTCGAAGGCGGGAGGTCGGCGATCAAGGTCTTGGTCGGTTCAGTAGGTGACGGTGATCTCAAGCGCGTATTCGACGGAGAGTCCCTTCCCGTATCTGACCTCGGCAGTCCAGTCCTCATAGTGTTGCGCAGCGATGACCTGGAACGGCACAACGAGCTTCTCTTCCTGCTCCGGGCCCGGGTCGCGCTCTTGATCGCGGCTATTGTACGCTTCGGTCCCGTTGGGGAGAAAGAGATAGAGGTCGAGGTTATTCTCCGAGCGACCCTCCGACGGATAGGTCAGTGTGGCGACGATGGATTGAGCGGCGTATTCGACCGGAATGGCGTTTTGGTAACGGTTGTTCGCCACAGTCAGCGTGCCGCTGGCGACGCTGTGGTGGTAAACACGGATCTGCGCGGCGCTCTTGTCCCGGCGACCGTTACCATCGGTCACGGTGAGTGTGAGCTGGTACTTCCCCACCGTATCATAGATATGGGTGCCACTGGCGCGGGTCGCAGTGGTACCATCGCCGAACGCCCAGTGATAGGAGAGGTCGGTCCCGTTGGAGGCGGTTGCATCGTACGATATCGCTTCACCAGCGTAGATCGTCTGCGGGTCCACCGTAACGACCGCTTTCACCGCCGGAGGTTCCTCTTTCTTGGACTCCTCCTCTTCGTTGCAACCGCACCCATATAAGGTCGCAATGACGATCGCTGCGATCAAAAAACCGGCCAGTAGGCGAGAACGCTGCAATATCCCTCACCAAACTTCGATAGCCCCGAGCGATATTTATAGGTATGGGTAGGGGAGCGGGGAGCGGGGAGCGGTTA
>CAZSUE010000727.1:0-2888 GCA_964609045.1 uncultured archaeon
GCCCTCGCCCATGATCCAGAGGTCGTCGATATACCAGCCGTCGCCGTCGTTGTTCCCGTCGGAGCGAAAATGGAACCGAAGCTGGATGGCGCCGCCGACGAACGGATCGAGCGCGAGACCGTTGGGGAAGGTGTTCCATCCGTCTGCAAGCGGCCCGTGCTGGTAATCGCCGCTCAATCTTACGAGCGGGGTCCAAGCGCCATATCCAGCGCCGGTCTCGTTGCCCGGGTGCCAAACGGTGGTATCGTTCTCGCCGCTTGATCCCGGCGGTTCGCAGACCGCGCCCCGTGGAACGCGCCGCACCTCGATGGTGAGCGTATCGTCCACCGCCTCGGTCCAGCCGCGATGCAGCATATTGAGCGAGGCACGCTCGAACGATTCCAGCGAGATGGTGGGCGAGAGGAGCGAGAAGTTCGAATTGGCGAGGTAATCCCCGTCGAGGTCCATCCCCCAACAGCTCGAGCCGGTGAACGCGGCGTCGGGGTCGAATATCTCGAGTATCTCCCAACTATCCGGCTTGCCGAGTTCCCAGACATCGTTGGCACCGCCGTGGACCCAACCATTTTCGCCGTGGTCCATATCGTCATAGAACGCCCAGCGCGCTTCGGTGACGGCGATCTCATCGATGAACCAGCCCTCCCGCTGAACATTACCGTCCGCGACGAGCCGGAACCGCAGTTTGACCGCGGCGCTGTGCGCGAACTGATCGAGCGAGACCCACGCCCGTGTCCAGTCCGCCGCGTTCGGCGTGGAAAAGGCGCTCTGGAGCTGCACCCAATGCCGATAGGGCGGCACGGCGGCCTCGACGAGACAGAAATCGTCGTTCTCCTCCACGAGATAGCGGTGCCAGAAGGTGAGCACGGGTACCGCGGCGTCGGTGAGGTCGAACGCGTTGTCCATAGTCAGTGTATCATCCGCATTCGGGCTATAGGCACATTTCGCGCCGCGTGCGCCGAGATAACTTTCGGCGGTCACACCCCATCCACCGGTGGCAGTCCACCCCTCGAGGTCGGTCTCGAACGAGGTGCTGAAATAGTCGCTCCGGTACTGCCCGAACGGGTCGTAGACGAGGGCGTGGTCGCCGTTGGACACCGGATCGCTGGCACCCGATCTCAGGGGATACCGGAAGACGGTGTCGAGACCGGGTGCGCCGACGAGGAGCTCGGCGGCTGCTGCATCGTTGCCATCTTCACGCGGCGGGAGCAGTGCGAGCGCGTTCCCGAAGGCGCTCTCCGCCTCACCGGTGACGAGGGAATCGGCCTCCAGTGCACTGAGTGTGGCGCTTTGGTCGACCGTCGCACCGGTAAAATAGAAAACACGGCCACGGTCGGTAGCAAAACAGAGACTTGTGGCCGGTATCACCGCGTCACCCTCGCCCGGCGGCACCCACCGCAGCTCGATGGCGGCATCGCCCGCCACCGCGTCGACGAACTCCACCGTGATGGGAATATACCCGATGTCAAGCTCCATGGGATCGGAGAACGCCTCCGCTCCGTCGGTGAGGCTGAGGATCTCTTCGCCATCGAAAAACAGCCGCGCGGTATCGGACTGAACGAGGTGGAACTGATAGACACCGGCGGTATCGATGCGGAGGTGGCCGCTGTATCGTACGGAGAACCCGTCCTTCTCGACGCGCGGGTGCGGGCGGCCCGATTGATGACCCCACGAGAAATCGACGGAGGGTTCGAACCGTGACCCCTTATGCTCCACGAAGTCCTGGCCATCGTAATAATGACCGTAGAGGCCACCGGATATCCCCGCCTGAGGCGCGCCGATGAACAGCTCGTCGCAGCCGTCGCCGTCGAAATCTATACCCGAAGAGATGGCCGCACCGAACCGATCGTCGCCGAGACCGGTGATCACGCTGTCGGCGGTCTCGTCGGGGCCGCCGCCGAACCCGCCACCGGAGGCGTAGAGGACGACCTTCCCCTGGCCGTTATTGAACGCCGGTGCACCGACGATGAGGTCGGTATGGTTATCGCCGTTGAGGTCGCCCGTGGCGAGCACCTCTCCGAACCCTTCCCCCGCCGTCTCACCGTAGAAGACGAGGTCTGCACGGGACGGGTCCAGTGCCGAAATCGATTGGCCCTCGTCGGCCATGAAGATATAGACCGCACCGCAACCGTAGCAGTCGCCCTCCGGCCCGTCGGAGCCCGGTGCGCCGATGACGATATCGTCGGCGCCGTCGCCGTTGAAATCGCCCCACGTCTCGATGACCGATCCGAAATGGTCGTTACTCGCCATACCGGTGCTGTTATATACCGCCGACATCTCCAGCGGGCCGTCGCTGCGAGAACCGCCCTCCGCAACCAGTAACTCCGAGGTATCCGTTGTATCCGCTGTATCCGCTGTATCCGCTGTATCCGCTGTATCTGATAGCGTTGCGCCCTCGACCGCCCCGTCGACCGCGCTCGCGTTCCGGTCCGCACCGGGCGTGTAAGTAGCGGCCTCGACGCACTCCAACGCCCGTTCAGTGGTATCTGCCTCTGCATCGGTGCGTTGGGCGACGACCTCCCATTGTGAACCCAATTGTGAACAGAAAAGCAATATGACGAGCCCGAGGAGGAGAACAAAGCGTCGCATCGTACTCACACGGGCAGTATGGTTGCGACCGTGCCGCGTTCCACTGGCGCGTATCCGCTCGGTACCGTTCATGATGATCCCTCGTCTCGATGCTCCTATTGACGCTGATGATCCAGTGCATCGCTCGTGGGTCTGACGACACGATCGATGCTGGAATGACAATAGACCATCGACTGTGGAAGGTCATGCGTTCGCAATTCTGATATGTTTTTCGCCCATAACCGGGACGAACCAGATGCGCACGATCAGCTGGCCGAACCAAATGCGCACGATCACCGGGACGAACCAGATGCGCACGATCACCG
>CAZSUE010000728.1:0-2885 GCA_964609045.1 uncultured archaeon
TGTACGGGATCGCAAATGGGATCTGGGATCTGGGGTCTGGGATATGGGATGAGGATGCACAAGAGTATGTATCACGAGAACGAGAGGGACGTGTGAGCAATAGTCAGTTGGTTGAGGTCTCAGCACCGATCGCTGACCGCGCTGGACGATCGCGGGACAACTATCCGTCGATCACGCTCATGGATGCACTTTAGATCTCTGCAGCAATGTCGGTTCAAGCCGATCCATTCGTCTCGAACGACAAGCGATTGCGAACGATACATGAACTGGGGAGTCGTATTCTGGAGGAGCTCTTGTGATGGTCTCGTTTCACTCGTTCGTGATCCAACCGCGATCACTACTGGCACAACCATCGCCCCCCCCCTCTTTCCTCAGGTCACGATGCACCGATAGCCGTTGGCTATAAGCGATGAAGACAACTCATGCAACATATGGGCCGGCTGAATAATTACACACTCGCTGCGCTGTGCTCGCTTCTTGCGCCGCGGCGATCATCGCCCGAAAACGCGACCGCGGCAAACCGGTGAAGGTCTGACCCGTCTTCCTTTTCCTTTTCCTCCTCGTCGGGGTCGCCCTCCAATTGTCTATACCAACTAGCGAGGTAAAAAAAACTGGCCATGAGCTTTGGCTGGAACGAAGGGAGCAACCCGCAGTTTCGGCACGACACCTTCAGCGAGCCATCGAACGCGACGCTGCTATTGTTATGTTCGGATGATGTTGGTGAAGCGCCAAGGAACACACCTGTTTCGGGAAACTGACAGTGCCGGAGGCACTATGTTAGATCCGAAGGGGCCGATCCTATTATGTTTGATCTGTTTCATGAAGGTCGGGCATATTGTTCGGTCGAGGTTTTACAGATTTAACAACTTAACGAGAGCGAAGGATCCCGTTGGGCCACTCTGACCGTTCTATTCGGTACTGGCCGCATCCGAACGCGGCGTGCGCGCTAACATTTTCACAATGCATATCCTGGCTTCTACTGGCACCCATACCGAATTGTTAAGAAAAGAACGCGATAGAGCGCGCTTTGAGACTTTTCGTCGATCTATATGCCATTTCTCACTTTTTCGTTTACATCGAGTGTAAGCTCGTGTACTTCTCATTAGATCGGGGTTGGAATTTTATGATTCTTCCACCCAGACATCAGAAATTTTATATAGGCTCGTGACCATATCTCTATCAGTCATGTGTGAGTTGCATGTGGCTATGTGCTTGGAGGTAATTGAATGGTAATGGAAAAGATCTCAGTCAATCATGCCAGAGAGCTGGCCGATGAGAAAGGGCTGAAGCCCGGGCGCGTGAAGGGGACGAACGGTGTCCAATTTACGCGCGGCGATAACGACCGCCTCGAGGTCATCTCATGGGACGACTTCGAGGGCACGCTCACGGACCGCGGGCTTGCGGTCTATGAAAGCGGCGGCTGGATGAAGATCATGAAGAACTAAGCATGGCGCGATGAACGCGGACGCGCGCGTCGCGCGATCTGTGTCGTCGATTACAATGCTGGTTCCATGGATTGGAACTGCGATAATGGAGAATGCCAATCGTTAGACCGTGTCGGAGGCCGAACGAGCGGCTCCAGCAACCACGATCCATTATCCCATTTCATTTATTTTCACCGATCGTTCATCATAATGCCTATTCTCATTAAAGGAGGAGTGCTTGACCGCTCCTCCACTTTTTCTTTTTTCTCAGACTCCCACCATCTTTGCATTTCCCGTTTTCGTACCCCTCCATATATTGTTCGTTGGCCGAACGGCTGGCAGCCAACGCAGGGTAGATGAAAACTTTTTAACCCTCCACGCAATGACCGCCCTCGTGGAGGATCAACGATATGCCGCCAGCAGAACGAGAGCTTCCACCATGGGATGGTGCCGCGTCCTCGATAGAACTGGTCGTGCTCGGAAGCGGGAACGCGTTCGCCCGCGGGCGCTACTGGTCGAGTCTTCTTTTAGATCGCCAGGTCCTTCTCGATGCGTCGCCGGTCACGGTCCCGCATCTTCATAAGCTCGGTATCGATCTTACGCAGCTGACCCAGGTGCTGATCAGCCATCTTCACGGCGATCATTTTTTCGGGCTGCCGTTCCTTCTCCTCGAATATATGTATCTCGTGGATCAGACGCATCCGCTGGAAATAGTGGGGCCCCATGGGCTCCGCGAGCGCGTGACCGCGGCGGCGAAACTGGCCTTCCCCAATAGTATGGAGAGCCGCGGCGACCGTCTTCAACTCGAGTTCGTCGAGGTCGCCCACGCCGGCGAGGTCGCGACCGCATCCGGCCCGGTCACCGCCGTGCCCATGGTGCACGGGAATAATACCGCCTATGGGTACCGGCTGAAAACGCCCAGCGGGAGCGCGATCGCCTATACCGGCGATACCGAGTACCACGAGGGGCTCTATACGCTCGCCGACGGTGCGGACCTTCTCATCATCGAATGCTCGTCGGCGGAGGCACCGGTGGAAGGGCATATGTATCCCGAGACGCTGCGTCGATTGCGGGAGAACCTCCCCGACGAGACACAAATCCTCGTAACGCATCTCCAGCACGCAAATATCGACATCGCCGGCGTCCATTTCGTCGAGGATTTCGAGCGGATCGTCTGCTGAGCCGACGGTACGCCATGCATCGGCCGCTGCGCGGGTCCGCCGACCCGCCACTGTGCCGAGACCGCGCCGCATTTCAACCGCTCGACGGGCACGAGCATGCTTCGCTTACCCAACAGTCTTCGAACATCGTCCATGTCCGACCCCCATCCACGGCTAATCGCCGAACCGATGGTGAGTACTTATATAGCACGCTCGGGTTGCGATCAGATAAATAAATAAATAGAGTTCAGCAGAATCGGTCTCTTCGAGCTGCGATCGGTGAAGCGCCGCAGGCGCGAGG
>CAZSUE010000729.1:0-2884 GCA_964609045.1 uncultured archaeon
GAACAGCGCTACCGACGCTGTCTCGGGAACTGCGACCGCTCACCGCTGCGGTGCAAGCAGTGCGGCGCCGTCGTCGTAGCGCGTGAATCGAAGTACGGCCCGTTCCTCGTCTGCAACCAGTGCGGGACGATCAATTCGATCGAGATGCGTGCGCCGGGAACGAACGAACGGCACTGACAAGAACAAACCGCCCCCACCTCCACTCCACCATCGTAGAAGATCAATGATCCAAGCAGTGGGTGATCGCGTCCCGTCCTTAAGGAATATAGTACAAAATAGCACAGTAAAGATTTTAACATGAGAACCCCTCAGGAAGATCTATTGGGCGCTCCTCCATGGCCCATCCGATATTCGCTCTTCCCACTCGCATGCATACCGATCGCTCCGACCGCTCCTTTGCGGGCATGGCTCCGTGCACATCCCGGAAGGGGACATTTTCGAGTACAGTGTTGCCATGACGCCCTCGCGACCGACCCGACAACGCGCCGCAAACTGCGCCTGCGCCATCGTGACCATCACCACGCCGGGCTCTATCGAGAGCGAGCTCTCCGCAAAAACGCTCCGCAACCTCCTCGAGGACGCTGGCCATACCGTGCTGCGCGAAGCGGCGGTCAAGAATACGCATCGTGCGATCAAACGCGAGATCGAGCTCCTCGGCGCAGACAGCCTCATCCAGTCGGTGTTCACCACCGGTGGGACCGGTATCGGCGCGAACGATATCACGCTCGAGGCGATCAGCCCGATATTGACGAAACAGCTCGACGGTTTCGGGCACCTCTTCACCGCGTTGGTGGACCACTCCGGAGTCTGCGACGTCCTCTGCTCGCGCGCGCTGGCGGGCGTGCTCGACAGGACGGCGATCTTTTGCCTTCCGCACGAGAGGAAGGTTGTGGAGCGGACGATGGAGCGGTTGATACTACCGCATCTCGTGATGATCGTCAATTCGATCACCGAATGATCGTGCCATCCTCAGGGGCACAGCGGTTCGGTGCAGGACGCAAGAAGACGCGATAGCGCGCTCCTATCCCACCACGCGGCGCGGACTACATTTTTCGGCCGCCACGCGCTCCACCCACAGCCCGATAGACTATTGTTCCCGGAGACATTATCGCGCGATCATGGCAGATACGGAGCGGTCCCAAAAACCACCCACCCAGGCGGGGCCGACCCCCGTCGTCGGCATCTACGGCGGCCACAACGCTGGCAAAACGACATTGATCGAAAAGATACTGGACGCGCTCCTGCCGGAGGGCTACCGGGTCGCGGTACTGAAGCACTCGGGCGGCGAACACCGGCTCGAGCCCACCTTGGCCGATACCGACGGTGATGGCACCGATACGCAACGGCTGCGTGCAGCGGGCGCGGCGCTGGTCGGGTTCCATAGCGCGGTGGAGAGCGCGTTCGTGCTCCCGCGGCCGATGTCGTTCTCGACCGCGCACGCAGTGGTCGACGCCTGCGGCGCGTTCGATCTCGTCCTCGTCGAGGGCTGGAAACATATTACGATACCCAAGATCGCGGTGGGCGATATCGACGCGCGTGAGGGGACCGTCTTGCGCTATGAGGGCGATCTCTCACCGGTGCTGGACTATCTCCGATCGCTTCTCGCGAGCGGGGCGACTGGAGGTCCAGGTGACGCGGGAGCGGTGGCGGAGGATGGGTACTGAGGCGGATACCGCCCTTCGTGATCGAACCACGCATCGCATGGTCGGCCGATCGTCTTGGGGTCGGCCCGGCAGGTGGCCGTCATGCCACCGTCGCCGTGCCCTGGCCCTGGCCATGCAGAGGGGGGATGTTCAGTTCAGCGCCCGACGCCGCGCGGTGCGCGCCGCCGCGGCGGAGGGTGGGGTTTTTATTCCCCCATCGTCGCCCTCCTACTGTTTCTTGTACTCGTAGAACCCGCGTCCTGTTTTCCGCCCGAGGTGTCTGGCCGCCACCATCTTACAGAGCAGCGGCGCGGGCCGATATTTCGGGTCCCGAAACCCGTTATAGAGGACGTCGAGCACGGAGAGCACGACGTCGAGCCCGATGAGGTCGGCGAGCTCCAGCGGGCCCATGGGATGGTTCATCCCCAGCTTCATCACCGAATCAATGGCCTCGGTGGTGCCCACGCCCTCGCCGAGCGCAAATATCGCTTCATTGATCATCGGCGCGAGGATGCGGTTCGAGATGAACCCGGGGTAGTCCTCGGCCTGCACCGCCGTTTTCCCTAACTTCTCCGCCAGTGCGACGGTTTTGTTCGTCGTCTCCTCGCTCGTGTCGTATCCGCAGATCACCTCGACCAGCTTCATCACCGGCACCGGGTTCATGAAATGCATCCCGATCACCTTCTCCGGCCGCTCCGTCACCGCCGCCAGCTCGGTGATCGATATGGACGAGGTATTGGACGCAAGGATCACCTCGTCGCGCGTGAGCCGGTCCAGCTCGTGAAAGAGCTCCTTTTTGATCGCGCGGTCCTCGATGACCGCTTCGATAACAAAGTCCGCATCGATCACAGCGGAGAGGTCGAGCGTGCAGTTGATACGCTCGAGCACGCGCTCGCTCTCCGCTTCGTCCATCTTCCCGCGCAGCACGTGCCTGGAGAGCTGGCGCTCGATGGTCTCGAGCCCACGATCGAGGCATGCCTCGTCGATGTCGCGAAGCACGACCTCGTACCCCGCATGTGCAGCTACCTGTGCGATGCCGTTGCCCATGGTCCCTGCGCCGATCACGGCGATCAGATCGTAATCAGTCATCTCTATCAATCCCGATTTGGTTCGTCCGTAGCCGAAATACCGGGCGCAAGATAAAAAGTGTTCGTATTGGATGGAGGGAGCGGGGAGCGGTGTGCGGGGAGCGGTGTGCGGTGTGCGTGGAGCGGTGTGCGGTGTGCGGTTAGCGGGGTGCG
>CAZSUE010000730.1:0-2883 GCA_964609045.1 uncultured archaeon
GGTGCATAGCAAGCGCGATCACGGCGCGTTCCTCTTTATCGATCTCTGGGACCAGTACGGTATCACGCAGCTCGTGGTCGAAGAGGAGGCGTTCGACGAACTCGAACGCGTGCGCACCCTCACGGTCCAATCCGCCATCGGCGTCGAGGGCGTCGTCCGCCCGCGGCCCGAGGAGATGGTCAATCCCGACCGCGCCACCGGTACGATCGAGGTGGTGGTGGAACGGTTGAACATCTACAACCAAGCAAAGCGGCTGCCCATCCCCATGGACCCGGACACCATCGTCAACGAGGATGTGAAGCTGAAGCATCGTGTGCTCTATCTGCGCACCGAGGCGATGCATCAACGGATGATGACCCGGAGCCAGATGAAATATGTGACCCACGAGTTCCTCCAGAACGACGGCTTCGTCGCAATCGAGACGCCGATCCTCGCCAAGCCCACACCCGAAGGCGCACGCGACTTCCTCATCCCCTCGCGAATGCACCCTGGGAAGTTCTACGCAGGGCCGCAATCGCCGCAGCAATACAAACAGAAGCTGATGATCGCGGGGTTCGATAAATACTACCAGCTCGCGCGCTGCCTCCGCGACGAGGACCTCCGTGCGGACCGGCAGCTCGAGTTCACACAGATCGATCTCGAGATGGCGTGGATCGAGCCCGCGGATATCATGGATGTCTGCGAACGACTGGTCGCTCGGCTCTTCAAGCGCATCCTCGGTGTCGACCTCGAACTCCCTTTTCCCAATTATCGCTACGACGAGGTGATGCTGAGATACGGCGTGGACCGACCGGACCTACGGTTCGACCTCGAGATCGCCGAGCTGAGCGCATGCTTCGAAGAGACCGCGTTCCGCGTCTTTGGCTCCATCCTCGCCGCCGATGGCGTGATCCGCGGGATCAACATCCCCGGGGCGGGCGACGCGTTCAGCCGGAAACGCATCGAGACGCTCGAGAAGTATCTCCAGTCGCTGGGCGCAAAAGGGCTGATCTCGATCCATTTCGAGCCCGACAGCATACGCTCACCGATCAAGAGATTTATATCGGAAGAAGAGATCGCGGCGATGAAAGCGGCGACGGGCGCGGCGACGGGCGATATCCTCTTCATCGTCGCCGGCGAGCGCGCGGAGGTCGAGTATCTCCTCGCGAACCTGCGCACGAAGCTCGCGCGCGAGCTCGATCTCATCGACGAAGACGACTATTCGCTCCTCTGGGTTACCGATTTCCCACTCTTCGACTATGTCGAGGACAAGGCGCGCTGGACCGCCATGCACCATCCGTTCACATCGCCGACCGACGAGGATGTTCCATTGCTCATGGAATGCGACGCGCTCGACGGAGCGGTTGCCACCACGCCGGCTGCGTTTTGCTCCAAGGCATACGATCTCGTACTCAACGGCTGGGAGATCGCCGGTGGTTCGATCCGTATCCATGATCGTGAACTCCAATCGAAGATGTTCTCATTGCTTGGGATCAGCCCCGAGGAGGCGGAGGCGAAGTTCGGATCGCTGCTCTCCGCGTTCAAGTACGGCGCGCCGCCGCACGGCGGTATCGCGTTCGGGTTCGACCGTCTCGTGGCGATCATGTGCAAGGTCGGGACCATCCGTGAGGTCATCGCGTTCCCGAAGCACAAGGACGGACGCTGCCTCATGGACGAAAGCCCGTCCGAGGCGTCCGAGGAGCAGCTCGAAGAGCTGCATATCCGCCTGATCGATGACGATGACGATGACGACGAGAACGAGTACGAGAACGACGATGAATAGAGAGGGGAGAGGAGATCGAAGCATCGGTCGAACCCATCGATCGAGAGCGAATGAACTGCATTCATGAAGAACATGAACTATTACTATCATTACGATCCGCGCGTCGAGCGTGCGCGCCGAGGTCCGACTATATAGTTTTTATTCGGAACAGCTATTTATAACGTAACTTCCCCGCCCTGCGGCGATCGGGGAAACGCGGAAGCAGCCAGGAGAGATGAAGGTATAGTAATGAGCGCTGGGATCGACCGCGCGAGGGCACGGCCCGGCCGAGAATCGAATATCGAGATCCGTTGAACCGATAACCGACGACCGATGACCGATGAACCAACCGGAACAAAAGTACATAAGCGACCACACCGTTCCACCTCCGGGGTCGGTCCTGTGAATGCGTTAGTCGTCTATTATTCTCGTACTGGCACTACCAAGAAGGTCGCGCGCGCGATCTCGGATTTCCTCGAGGCGGATCTCGACACGCTGATCGATGCAAAAAAGCGTCGCGGTATCATCGGCTGGCTACGTGCGGGCCGCGACGCAATGAAAGGCGCGCTCACCACGATCCACGGCGATGAGCACGACCCTGCGCGGTACGACCTCGTCCTCCTCGGGACACCGGTCTGGGCGGGAACGATGAGCGCGGCGACCCGGACCTATATCACCCACTATTGCGACCAGCTTGGACCCGTGGCGTTCTTCGCCACCTGCGGCAAGGAGACGAAACATACATTCCCGCAGATGGCAGAGCTGGCCGAGACATCGCCGGTGGAGACGCTGGAGCTGCGCGCGAAGACGGTCAAGAACGGTGAATACCTGAAGCGCGTCAAGTCGTTCACCGGTGCGCTTGGCGCGAGCAAATGAACGAACGAGAGAGAACGAAGATGTGAGCGGTGCGAAGGGGCGGAGGCGGAGGCAAAAGGGCCGAACGAACGGCCCCGACATCGTCCTCCACTTCGTCTACGCCTCCCATCCCGATCACACTTCACACTTCACACTTCACACTTGGTTTGAAGATCTCGTCATCGTCTTTAAGTATGGGCGCTCTGGCATGGTCGATGGTATAGGACATGCAACCTCATCCTAAAGTTTCATTTCCTATGACTGAACGCTACTTCTCTTCCTCAGCA
>CAZSUE010000731.1:0-2861 GCA_964609045.1 uncultured archaeon
TCATTTCTTCGCGGGTAGGGACTCTAATTTCCGGCGGCTGCAAGTTTGGCGGCTGCAATTTTGGCCCACTGGTTATTTGTCCCCGACGCCGTGCCGCCTCTTTAGCCGATATTTTATTAGCGGCATCTTTCGTTGCTTGCACAACATTATTTGTTGTAATTGGCAACGGCACGGCAACGGGTGTGGGGTTACTTTTCAACTTGCCGCGGAGTAGATGCCGGCATGCATGCGACGGGGCGCCGATGACGATAGCTGTGATACGCATGAACGATGAAGAGATCGTGATCACCGTCACCGGTACGGCGGCGAACGCGAAGGCGGGCGCGGTGCTCGTGCCGCACACCGACGGCGAGGAAAGAGGCGTGGAGCCGGTCTATATCGAAGGGTTGATCGCATGGGACGACTCACTCTTGTGCGAGACGCTGGCTGTCCGCGGGAGATTGGTGCGCGAGAAGTTCATCCCCGACCCGGTGGACGAGGACGGCGCCATCGCGCAGGGCGCGTTCGGCGCGCAGCTCGTATTGAAGGATGCGCGATGGGAGCGGGTCTCGTAGTCATATGCGTAGTATGCGTAGTATGCGTAGCGCGCATGCGATGCGCCCTCCTTCCTTTCCCTTTCCCTCTCCCTCTCCCTCTCCCGTTCTCCCTCCCGTTCTCCCTCCCTCGCCTTTTCGCTCTCTCCTTCGCTCAATCCCGTTCCCACCGGACGAACGCGTCGATCAACGGCGTCTTCTTCAGCAGATAATCACTGGTCCATCCCCTATTATTCTTGTCCCATCCCTCGATCTCGATCATGCCGAACCGGCGGAGGAATCGTTCGATGACGCGTGTCCGATAGCAGCTTCGAAAGTAGTCGGCCGGTGTAAAGTGGCTATCTTTGTAAAAATCCCGCAATGCATCCGGGAACGCCCGCACTATTTTCTTGATGTAGAACTCCGGTCGCCGCTCCTCGGCGCCGTAACGCTGCAGGAGAAAGATCGAGAACGGGAACGAGGCTTGGATGATCGGACTGTGAGGGCGGCCGTCGGTAAAGGACCAGTCGAATATCCTGGCATAGGTCCGAAAGATCGCGTCGTAGAAGTCGGGATCGCTTTCTGCGAGCAGCTTTTCGCCCCAGCGTGTCAGTGATAATCTATTGTGCTCCTTCTTCGTGATCTCGCTGATTTGGGTATAGTTATTGATCATGTTGATGTAGAGGCAGTCCGCTTCCTTCATGATATTGTGCTCGGCGAACCAAAACCCCATGGCCTCACAGATATCCCGCGCGACCAGTTCGCGGCATAGTTTCCGCGGTAGATTCCCCTTCGCCGTCATCTTCATCGGCTGTTCGTTTGCCACCAGCTCGAGATAGGTGCGAATATCCTCGACGAAATACGCGTCGTCGAGTAGCGCGTCGTCGAAATCTGTGGAAAGGCGCATGCAGGAACGCCGCTCGTCGAACGGGTAATGGAGCAATCCGTACATTTCGTTGGGCGATAAGCCCTCGAAATCCTCCAGCGGACGGCTATTCTCCGATCCGATGAGTTGCCTGACAAGCTCTTCTTCTCTCGATGTCAAAATATCAGTCCTCACACTCCTGTTCTTTCTTCAGCGGTGCGAGAGGCACCCTTCCTCTCATTTTCTTCGCCGCTTTCCGTTCCATCCTCTCTTACTCTCAGCCGGGCTCGGATCCGATGGACGAGAACGGTGAGAACAGCGAACAGTGGGTAACTATTATATTTTTCGAATATATACCCCATACGCTTTCAGTTGAGTTGAGAGCGGATCAATAACGCTCAAACCAATACAATCGAGGGGTATGACAATGTCGAAATGGATACACATCGGACGGACATACGGTGGCGAGGTCGACCGCGGGACCGTTTACATTCCTGGCGGAGCGAAATATGCCAGTCAAATGTATGGCGTGATCACGGAAAAGCTCAAGAAGAAACGTATCGAGGATCTCAAGATCGAAGAGACGCGGGAGAAGGTGGGGTTGCTCTTTGGGAAGAAACGGCGCTTCCTCTCCGTGCTCAGCGGGAAGTTCGCGCTGGCAAAGATCTACGCCACACCGTACGGGACCGACCAGTATATCTCCTATATCGTCGCACCGGCGAAGGGGTTCAAGATCGGTAATATCAAGGAGTTCAGAGAGCTGAAGGAGAATTTGAACCCGTTCCAGCTCGACGATCTCACGATGTTCTCGTATGCGATCTCGTCGGCCATCGACGACGCGATCAAGGAGATCGTGCCGTCGTCGCTTTGGAAATAACTCGCGCCGCTCGTCGATGCATACAAGTATCAGCTCACCTCATTGATACGATAGGAACGAAGGGGAGTTACCAATGGAGTTGGAAATATGAGCGATCTCGCCGACCATTTCCTCGATCCGCTTCGCGGGCTGGTCTTCGGCATACCGCTGCTCATCGTCGGGATCATCCTTCTTGCGGGTTTCTGGGGATTTTTCCTCGGCGACCCGGACGATATCGAGGACGGTGTGGCGGCGTATAAGGGCACTATCGACGCGGTGAATACGACCTACGACCGCGGCACGGAGATCAAGATCGACGATCGTTATTTCTTCATCGACGCTGCGAACGCGGATGTCAGTGAAGGCGACAGCGTCGTGATCTGGCGCGTGGATGAAACAAAACCAAACGCCGTGGCTCAAGCCTTATGGGATGAACAAGAACATCCTGATAAATATAAGGGTTGGAGAGCACCGGAGAAAGCGGACGAAAATGGTGAGTACAATCTCGTCCCCCAGAAATCCGTCATGTCGGCGATGCTGTTCACCGTGGGGTTCTGGGCGGTGACGATCTTCGGCGGGTTCCGCGTCGGGGTGGCGCTCTACATGCGCCAGAAGATAGCGTCGGACG
>CAZSUE010000732.1:0-2858 GCA_964609045.1 uncultured archaeon
GCATATCGCTTCCGGCTATCTCGAGACGCGTCAGCGTGGCGGTCACCCGCTGGTGGTGGTGGTCGATAATGGCGATGCATGTGAAGGGGTCGATCGGTGGGCACGGTTCTTTATCCCCGCGCTGCCGGACCGGCTCAGATTCGCGCTATCTGATCTCGGTCGCGACGATGTGGCGGAGGAAGGGGTGGCTTTGTCGCCGTCGCAGTTTTCCGAGACGGTGCTCGGGTCGATGAATATTGGGTTCCTCCACGAGCTGCTCGGGTTGGGTCGGAATCTGAGCGCGATCTTCTCGCTGATGAGCGATTCGCTCCTCGACCGGATGGGGATGAATACTGCTATGGGCGATGTGGGTGACGGAGGTGGACAATGGTTCAATCTCTCGTACGAGGCGTCGGGGCCGTTCACGATGGTGGGCTCGGTCACGCGGCTGAATTTGTCGGCAGAGGGTGCGGCGGCGGTGAGCGATCCGGGGTGGACGCACGGGATCAGGCAGCGAAACGGCGACGGTGGGAGTTACCGTAGCAATATCCTCCTCACCGGGCTGCCCGTGCGGGGGAGGGTGTCGCAGACGATGGCGGGTGAGCGGATGGATATCGCGCTCGCGTTCGACGGTTTTCGGCCCGCTTTCCCCTATCTCTTAGTGACGATGGAGGGGCTGGGTAGTGGCGCGCGCTCGTCGGATATGGCGCTCTCTATCCTCGACCTCCCCACGGCGAGCCCCGTTGACCTCTCGGCGGTGGTGGAGACACGTACGAACTTTTCGGCGAAGAACGACGCGGCCATGAGCATCAGCTTGCAATGCAACCGTCGTCTGGCGGGGCTCTATCTCAACTGGACCGAGCGGTTGGAGGCCGGTGCAGATGCAGCGGGGGAACGGTTGGAAACGAACTTCGAGGTCGTTGCGGAGGGGTTGCCGCGCGAGATGAGGACGAACTTCACGCTCTCCGATAACGGGACGGTGCTGGACCATCGAGCCGATGGCGCGTTCGACGCGCTGGTGGTGCTGGTGCAAAAATGGCTGGCGGGGCGCTGGTATCGCGGGAGGGTGGGCCTCTTCGAGGTTCCGGCGCGGTGTTACCTGGCGTTCTTGCCCAATACGGCGTTCGATATGGACGCGGTCTACTCGCTTCAGGCGTTCCCGAGCTTCGAGGTGCGAACGAGCGCGCCCACATTGGACCTCGCCATCGATGCGCACGGGCGCATCCTCTTGACCCGCGGTCGGTTCGCGGTCTCGGGGGAGGATATCCCGAACGCGACATTGCGGCTCGACGGCGAAACCTATCGTCTGGCGGCGGACGGTGCGGGACTGAAATTGAGCATGGCGGTACGCGATCTGCCCTATATGGACGGGTTCCGGATGGAACGGCTGGCGTTTCGGTTCGAGGGGCTGACGCGGGCCGCTTTCGGGCTCGAGTACGACGGGGAGACGCTGCCCACCGTCTCGGTGCGTAAGAATCACGGCGCGACGGTGGCGGTGGTGTTCGAGGCGGCGTTGGGCCGACCCGGGCATCGGCTCTATGCCGTGGACGCGGTACTCTGGGATGTCGAGTCGGGAACGCGGGTGCGCGGACGATGGAAGAACGGTGCATCGCTCGCTGCAGCGCGCGAGGAGGATGCTGGAAAAGACGGTGGTGCCGATGGTGATGCTGATACTGATGCTGATGCTGATACTGAAACGGGTGATGGCGTGGGTACCACCGAGCATACGCTCGCGCCTGCGCCTGCGCTCAGTGTCGGCGGGTCGACGCTTAGGTATTGGTGGGCGTGGCCGCTCTATCTCGGTTGCGTGGCGCTGCTGGTGGGGTTGCTCATCGTGGGCACGCGGCGGCACTGGCTGAAGCGCGGTTGGCACTGGCTTGCCGGGCTGAAGGATAGCGGAACCAACGCTCGGCGCAGAACTGTATTGGCCGTGGCATTGGTGGTTGCGGTCGTCGTCGGTGCGAGCATCGGGTGGGCGATTCATGATGGTGACGACGATGCGTCGGTGCGTGTCGTCTATGCTGCGACGGCGTCGGGGGTCTTCGTGCAGGCGAAGGTTGCGAACCACGGCGAGGTGGGGCTCGAGGATATCCGGTACAATCTCAGCGTGGCGTCGGTGGATGATGGAGATGGCGCGCATATCGCGGAGCGGCATCATGTGGCGGGTCTTTTGACGCGGTCGCTGGGGCCGGAGGTGGCGATCGAGAGCGCGGTGGTGCATTTCGTCGGCGACCAGTATCTCCACTATCGTATCACGCTCGAATTCTCGTATCGCATCGAGGGTCAAGATGCGGTGCACGAGGAGGTGGTGAGCTTTACGGCGGGCGAATATCTCATCGAGGAGTACGAGACCACGCTTGGGTTGGCGATGGGCTGAGACCGTTTCGATCCTCGTTACCGTCCGCATGCACAGACGTGGTTTGCTAATTGCTATTGAAACTACTATTCTCGGTTCAGCGTCACCGGTTACCTTCTGCACCATACCAAACATATTTCCGCGCAGCAGGTTTTGGTATGGCATGCGCGCCATGCGGACGCTTAACTATGGTTCAATTCTAAAAAGTCGCGAGAATGCTGGCACGGTTTTTGCCGAACCTTCGGTCACCTTCTGGGCCATACATCACTCTTGCGCTTGAGGATCGGCGTATGGCGCTTAGGCCATGGGTCCTCGTCCGGATGTGCAATATACTATTGTTGATAAGAGTGAAACTATCCATCGGTAGAGCCGCTTTGGCGGGTAATGGTGCGGGGTTATTTCACGCGGACACGCCATGTTCCGCTTCGCTCCACGGCAGCGCCCCCGGACAAGTATGTGCGTGGGGGTCGCGGAGGACACGCGGAGCACTGGACTAACTGCTGCGCAGCTAGTCCGTGCCAGG
>CAZSUE010000733.1:0-2852 GCA_964609045.1 uncultured archaeon
CGGGCCGTTCTACATCCCGCTCTTCAACACTGGCAGAAATAGGTTATTGTTCAGTGTCCAGCGTCCAGTGTCCAGCATCCAGCGTCTTGCGTCCAGCGGTCCCAACGACCATCCGCAGCATCAACATCAGCATCAGCATCAACATCAGCATCAGCATCAGCATCAGCATCAGCATCGGTACGAAGCGGTGTGAGTGGGTACGGCTCCCCACATAAGGTATTCGGACGCGGTCCCGGCAACAGGTTTAAATAATCCGCGTTGGTATGTGGCCTCTCCTCTCTTCACTCTTCACTCCCAACCCACCACCCCTCATCCCATCATCAGATCATCGTTGTTCTACTATGACCATCATTCCATAAGCCAGGTGCCGGATGTATCATGCCACTCGTTATATCGGAAAAGAACAATGCAGCAAAGCGTATCGCCGCAATACTCTCGGATAATGACTTTGAGAAGAAGATGCACAACAAAGTGCCGGTCTATACCTTCGACAACGGCGGAGGTGAGTTCAAGATCATCGGGCTGCGCGGCCATGTCTTCAACCTCGATTACCCGCGCGAGTACAACAACTGGTCCGCCGTGGACCCCAAGGAGCTGATCTGGGTCGATCCCACCAGTGTGGTGCAGGATAAGAATATCGTCGGCGCGCTGGAACGGCTCGCAACCGAGTTCGAAAATGTGATCATCGCCACCGATTACGATCGCGAGGGCGAGCTGATCGGCGTGGAAGGGCTCAATGTGGTGGAGGAGAACCACCCTACCGTGCAGTCGTACCGCGCGCGGTTCTCGGCGTTGACGCCCACCGAAGTGACCAACGCGTTCGAGTCGCTGGGTGAGATCGATTTCAATCTCAGCGCGGCCGCCGCGGCACGGCAGAAGATCGATCTCGCATGGGGTGCGTCGCTGACGCGGTTCATTTCGCTCGCGTCGAACCAGGTGGGGCGCGATTTCCTCTCCGTCGGTCGTGTCCAGACGCCGACGCTCGCGCTCATCGTCGAGCGCGATAAGGTGATCAAGGCGTTCGTTCCCGAACCGTACTGGGTCATATCCGCGCTTCTTTACAAGGAGATCGAGTTTCCCGCCAAGCATAAGACGCGGCGGTTCAAGAAAAAGGAGAAGGCGGAGGCGGCATTCAAGCGGGCGAAGGAGGCGAAAGAGGCGGCGATCACGAAGGTTGAGCGAAGGGAAAAGAAGGAGAAACCGCCCACGCCGTTCTCCACCACCACCTTCATCAAAGCGGCCAATAGGATCGGGTTCACACCGGCACGGGCCATGCGCGTGGCAGAGAACCTCTACACCGAGGGGTGGATCTCGTATCCACGGACCGATAACACGCATTACCCCGAGTCGCTCGACCTTCGCAAGATCCTCGAGGAGTTCGCCACCAGCGACAAGAGCGATGCGGAGCTTGCCGCGTGGGCGAAGGAGCTGCTGGAGCAGGAGAAGCTGACGCCGACGCATGGAAAAAAGAAGGCGACGGACCATCCCCCGATCCATCCCACGGCGGTGGCGGCCGAGGATGAGCTGCGGCCGGACCGATGGCGCATCTACAAGCTCGTCGTCTCGCGGTTCTATGCCACGCTCGCGCCGGCGGCGAAGGTAGAGCATATCAAGCTCGAGTTCGACCTCAACGGCGAACCGTTCCGCTCGCGTGGCTATCGCGTGCTGGAACCGGGCTGGAAGAAATATTATCCGTATAAGCGTAAGAAGGAGCGCCCGCTGCCGAAGGTGACGAGATCGGATATGATCCCGGTCAAGAATGTGGATCTGACAGAAAAGGAGACGCAGCCGCCGCGACGCTACAGCCAGGGCAAGCTGATCTCTGAGATGGAGAAACGTGAACTGGGGACGAAATCCACGCGCCACGGGATCATCCAGAAGCTCTACCTCCGTGGCTATATCGAGAGCTCTTCACCGGAACCGACGCTCTCCGGCACCGTCGTCACCGAGATGCTGAAGAAGCACGCGGAAACGATCACCAAGGCGGAGATGACGGCGGAGCTCGAGAAGGAGATGAACCAGATCGCCGAGGGCGAGCTCGAGGACGAGGCGGTGGTGAAACGCTCGCAGGAGATGCTGGAGAAGGTGTTCGAAGCGCTCCAAAAGCATCGGGAGAAGATCGGCGAGGAGGTGAAAGCCGCGCTCCACGAGCAGAATGTCGTCGGGAAGTGTTCACGATGCGGACGCGATATGGTGGCGGCACGGTCGCGATGGGGGAAACGCTATGCACGCTGTACGCGCTATCCGCGCTGTCGGAACTCGTACCCGCTTCCGCAAAAGGGCAAGATCGTCGCCACCGGTGAATGGTGCGAGAAATGTCGTGCGCCGCTCATCGAGCTGATCGCGAAGCGCGGCAAGAAATGGGAGATCTGCATCAATATCGATTGCCCGGAAAAGAAGGACTATTTCAAGCAGCATTTGAAATATAAGGATAAGAAGAAGAAAGGGAAGGGGAAGGCCAAAGGCAAAGACAAAGACAAAGGCAAAGGAGAGGGGACGGCAAAGGACGAAAAAGGGAAGGACGCAAAGAAGGATACGGACGGCGAGAACAGTGAGGACGATGACAACGACGCAGCGTGAAGCGGCTCCTCCTAACCATTGCTGGAGCGTTAACCGATGAAAGACGAGGTCTCCTATCAGATCAGACGCTTGCGGGAAAATAACGACGAAGAGGTGCGCAAGGAGGCGGCGCAGCGGCTCTGGGAGCTTGGCGACGAACGCGCCATCGAGGCGCTGATCGAGGCGCTGCAGAACGACCGCGTCCAGTGGGTCCGGCGCGAGGCGGGGTTCGCACTGGGCGAGCTGGGCGACCTCCGGGCCGCGGTGGCACTCCTCGAGGCGCTGGAGAAGGA
>CAZSUE010000734.1:0-2851 GCA_964609045.1 uncultured archaeon
ATTCGCGCGCAAAGGACCCACTCCTGAAAGAGGCGGCGGTGAGAGCGGGGTTGGGTGTCCTGGGTGCGAACAACCTCCTCATTACGCCCGAGGAGGGGCCGCGGGTGCGGCTCCGCGGGCTGCTTCTCGCGCATCGGTTCCGCTCCACGCAGCACACGCGCGCATCGTTCTCGCCATGTTCACGCTGCAGCCGCCCCTGCCATGGCGCCTGTCCACAGGACGCGTTCGCAAGTGGGACGTACGACCGCGCGCGTTGTCGTCGACAGATGACGCAGGAGGAACGGTCGCCCGTGCGTGTCAAGCGAGAGGGCGGTGGGACGCGGGAGGTGGTGCAATACTGCCGCGAATGCGAACTGCATTGTCCCATCGGGATGGAGTGGGCACGGAACGCCACTGGTGCCCCTATATACCTTTTGCCCAAAAAAGCTAAGTAATAGAGCATATGGCCCGATGGCGAGAGACGGTCAAGAAGTCGTTGCCAAATATTGGGACCCAAACAGACTGAGCAGCCCATTGTGCGACAGATCGTGTTCAGTATCGGCCCGACCGACGCCGACCCCGACGGTGCCGGTCTTGCGGATTACGTAGAAGTCGGCCAGCACATCACGATGCGCTGGGAGGCGCTCGATGTCTCGCTTGTACCGGGTTCGGTTACCAGGAACACACGCAGCAGCCGCTCGATCGTGAAACCCTTCTCGGTGCCCGAGCGGGAACGGTACCGTGTGAAGTTCACCTCCTCGCTCCTTCCCGAGAACGAAACCGTGAACGGTACCCTTCTCGTCGATGGAACACCACTCCCATACGTCCACTCCGGCCGGGGATACATTCTTGGTACTGCCAGACTCGATCCCGGCGACCATAGCGCCGTATTGGAGATCGGTGGCAACCGCACGATCGATCTCGAGGAATTCCTGATCCAGCGCCGCAGTCTGAACCCGTTCGATGACGACTGGGGCGATCCTTCGAAAAATGGAGAACTGGGAGCGGAAGTACCGCGCACGGGACATCGCCGGGAAGGACACATTCACCCTCGCGGCTTGGATGCAGTATCGTTTCGAACGGATCCACCCGTTCAATGACGAGAACGGCAAGGTCGGACGATTGCTGCTGAATCTGCATTTCATGAAACGGAACTGGCCGCCCGTCCATATCCTTCCCCGGCATTGGGATGCGCCCTAGACGGTTTGAACGTGGCGGCCGAGCACGACCAATAACAGCTCACCGAACTACTGAGGACGCTCATGGCCGCGAGTCTCATCGATCTCCTCGATCAGGTGGGAACACGCGCAAATCGACTCCTATCGGTGACAGAGCTGGCAAGCACACCGGGGATTCCATACCGTCCGAACGAATTGGCGCTCCGTTGCCAGCAGGGCAAGCCCCCGGCGATCAAGAGCGGTCGGGAATGGCGCTCGAGCCAGCATGCTTCGAGGCTGAACATGGATGTCGTGGGGCGGAAATGACGCGTGAAGATCAGATCTCGTACGACATCGCCGGCGCAGGGTGACGGGAGCAGTGAGCCCGTATCAACGATCGGTCGATCAAGCGTGCCAAGTCGCATCGCTCATCACTCATGGATAACCAGTGATCCTAGGAAAGCTCCCAGAAGAGTGCTAGCCGCGGGATCGCTCGTTACCATCTTCAATTCGGGGATATCATCGTCACCGATATCCACGTCCACGTTTGAAGACCTCAATACATCGGACCTCATCATCGCTGACAGCATAGATGATCCTGTACTCACCCACCCGTAATCGATACTTCTGCGGGGTCGTGTTCTTGACCGGCTTGAGATCCGCCCCCGACCTCGGTTCGAACGGATCGTCCCTGAGGTGCTCCAGTGCAGCTCGAACGCGATCTTGCATCGACGGTGGCAGATTTCGGAACTGTTTTTGGAATGTTCTCGAAATAAGGACCGGATACATCACAATTCATCCAACGGGATAAACTCATCCTCGTCCAAGATCCGGTTCCATCGTTCATCCAGCTTCTGCATCCCGACCTCTTGAATGAGTTTCCGGATGATCTGGTCGTAGGTTTCGCCCTTGTGTCCGAGCTGCTGTAGCATTGCTTTTGTTTCGGGTGTGACTGCTACGGTTGTCGTCTTTATTGCCATTGGCAGCACCTATAATGGTTATAGTGGTTATGAATGATATAAACATGCCTGTCGATAGTGGCTATAGCGAGTTCTCCGACGTCGTAAAAAAGGGGTGCTCGTACTCCTGGCCGCGGCTGTGGAAAACGCGGGACCTGCGTGTGCGGCTCCGGCGATCCACAGGGAAACGGCCCAATACAAGCATTATTCCAGGCCGCCCGGCGAACTGAAAAGGCACGACGACCGCGGTTCCAGCGATCCGGACGGAACGATCGCGTTTTACCGCTGGCACATCGAACTTGCGGGGACGACGCTGGAGCGTACCGGCGTAACTGCGGAGTATACCTTCGCACTAGCCGGGAATTACTCGGTGAGGCTCGAAGTGGCCGACGACCGCGGCGCCAGCGCTACCGTGGCGGTACAGATCAACGCCACCAGGTGGCGGAGAAGATGGATCGGGCGACTAAGGCGCCCGTAGAGACACACTCGGCCTGCCGCTCTGGGTCTGGCCCGTCATCGCCGCCGTGGCTGTCGGCGCCATCTTCGCAATCGTCGTTTTCGCCAGACGCCGAAGGCTTGTTGAAGCGGCGGATGCGCTCTATGCCGGTGAGGGGGGCGAGGGCGCGCGCTATGAGGAGGGACCTGGATATGGATATGGATATGGATAGGGTGAAGCTGACGAGGAGCAGCCCTCCGCCGGCTGGCACCGAGGTGCGTCCCCGTGATCTCTCGCTCGACGGTTCCGTCGAGTTTATC
>CAZSUE010000735.1:0-2848 GCA_964609045.1 uncultured archaeon
CTTATCTCCCATCCCGCGTCACCGATGCGGCCAGGAGGGTACGGTACTCGCTATCTCTTTCATCTGGCACCGCCGCTGCCGTTCTCTTTGCTCTGCGATCTTGGGTGGTGTAGTGGATAGTATAGATAGAAAATTTGACATGCTCCTATGCTATTGCCGGCGTTGTCGGGAGTGCGATCATCGTGACATTTAGAGCCGAAAGAAGCGATCGAGCGGGGCGAGGGTCCATCGCGAGCGCGGTGGGAGAAGATGCAGCGGGCACATCCGATGCCGACGGTAATGGGGACACCGGCGCGTTCATGAAAGCGTATATCAGCGGGGTCTGCGAGAAAATCGGCCCGCGGATGTCGACATCGGAAAACGAGCGACGCGCGGCCGAGGATCTGCGAAAGCGTCTGGACCGGTATTGCGACCGCGTGGATGTCGAGGAGTTCAGCTGTGCGCCCGGCGCGCTGCTCGGTCATATCAAACTGATCGTTTTCCTCTATATCATCGGTGTCGCGCTCTGTTTTGTCAAATTTTCCTGGGTTGTGCCGGTGGTCGGCGGCGCGCTCTCCGCCTCTGTATTGGTCATCTTCTATCTCGAACTGTTCCGGTTGCACGAGGTGGTGGACGCGCTGTTCCCAACGCGCCGTTCCCAGAATGTGGTGGGGCGGATCGGGCCGGAGGGCGGTGGTGCACGACGGTTGATCATCTTCAGCGGTCATCTCGACAGTGCGTACGAGTTCCCGCTGGTGCACGCGCATAAAACGCTCCTCCTCGTGCTGATCGTTAATACACTGGCGTGCACCATCTATACCGCGGTGGTCGGGGTGCTCAAAGGGGTGGCGCTCGCATTGGGATGGTGGCTTGTGCAGCCGCTCGCTTTCGGCGGCGGCGTCTCGCTTCTCGATCTTCTCCTCATCTACAGTATCGTCGGTGCGGTGAGCGGCGTGGTGGTAGCGTTCGGGCTCACCTCGAAGCGAGAAAGCCCCGGCGCGAGCGATAACCTGAGCGGGGTCGCCACGACGCTCGCGCTCGCGCGCTCGTTCGACAGACATCCGGGGTCTGTCCCCGACGATACCGCGCTCTGGTTCGTGGGGTTCGGCTGCGAGGAGTGCATGCGCGGTTCGAAACGGTTCGTGGCGGCGCACCGCGAAGCGTTCGCGCGCGATTTCGACGATGTCATTTTGATCAATATCGACGGCGTAGGCGCGGGCGATCTCTACATCGTCGCGGAAGAGAAGATGTATACGAGTCGTCATTCCGACGAGGTCTGCGCACTGCTCGAGGACGCAGCATCGGCGGCAGGGGTGGACGCGTCGAAGAAAATATTGACGCTGGGCGGCACCGACGCGGCGTTCTTTTCCAAAGCGGGCATCAAGGCATCGTCCATCGTCTGTATCGGAAAGAGCGGTCTGCCGCCGTACTGGCATACGCTCGACGATGTTCCCGAATATGTCGACGAGAAGCATCTGGAATGGACGGTTGCGATCTGTCGCGAAGCGCTGCAGCGTATCGCGGATAGGAGGCTATAGGGGCGCGTCGCGGACGGTATGCTGGCGCTGCGCGCAAACGCAGATGAGGGGTGGTTTAGACATTCTCGATCCGTTTCACTCCTCGCTCTTGGACGCTTTTCCTTCCGTTTTTGCGCCCTCTTCTTCTGACCTTTGCTCGTCCGGGACCCACTCTTCGATAGTCTCCGTCCCGGCCTCGGTCTTCTTCTCCTCGCTCTCGGCTGCGCTCTCCTCGGCGCTTTCCTCGGCGCGTTCCTTGGGGGGCGCTTCTTTGACGAGGTCGTCGGCGGGCGCCGGCGGTTCGGGCTGGACCACTTGCTCGGCTTCGGTGGTGGGTTCGACCTTGCCGGTGACCACCGCTTCGCCGGATTCGCCTTCACCCACTGGTTTTTTGGGAGGTTGCTTTTGAACCGGTCCTTCTTTTGCTTCGGTCCCCTCTGCGGCCTCGGGCGGTTCCGGTTCCGGTTCCGCTCCTGTTTCTTTTGCCACTTCTACTCCTTCTTCTTCCGGCTCGGGCGGTTTGGGATAGGAACAGAAATGCTTGTAGGTGATCTGGACATAATTATGTATGCCTACCTCTTCGTTGAGGTCGAAACGGGTCTTCGATTCGATCTCGAACACATGGACGAGCTGGTCCGGATAACTCTTGGAGAGGTCTTCGGCATCGATCTCGGCGGTGGCAAGATCGGGGTACGCGGCCACCGGTTTTTCTTCAGGGTCAACAATGAGATATTTGAGCTCTTGCGTTAGCATCGACCACACCGGTTCGTGTAATGTCGATTAGCTATAAATGCGTAGCGCTTGGTGGACCGTAGCGCGCGGCCGATCGTGGTTGCTTTTCCGTTTTTTTCTCCATGGGCAGCCGAGGAAGAAGAACGAAGAGGAACGATGGGTTGAGTTTGGTCCACTGCAAGCTAACCTAAGATGGGCTCGGTCGAGTTCGGGCGTGGAGGAACGCCCTCTCATGCTCACTGAACGATGAGCTGGAACACCCGCCGGTGGCAATAGGATGTAGCGGGTAGCTGTTGTCGATGGTGCCAGACACTCCGATCGTGGCGATGAGCACGGGACTGATCACTTCATATTTATCCCTCGTTCGTGCCAGGAAATGACCACGCCCCCAGCCCGAGTTCGGGGTTTGTGATCGCGCCAGTATCAAATCATGGAGAGACCGTTCAATGCAAAGCAAGGTAGCGTCATGTCCGCTAACCTATCCGGCTCTTACATAATCGTTATGCAACAGGCAGATAGGTTTGGAGATGGGCAAGAGACCTGCTCTGAGCGCTCTTATCCCGAGCGGCCCACCTCGTCTATTATGCGCCGACCACAAGCGGCACATATCACCTCCGCGA
>CAZSUE010000736.1:0-2848 GCA_964609045.1 uncultured archaeon
ATTTCTCATTGATCTTGACACGGACGGTGAGGAACGGGAGGGACCGTTTCGTCACCCAGCTCATGAGCGAGAAGAGGATGAACACGATCCCGGCCCAGAGCGCGATGGAGAGCGAGAACCAGAGCCCGGGTATCTCCATGATGGGCCAGAGGTATTCTGCGCCCCATACATCGGGGTCGGGCGCGCTCATCACGCTCCATTCACCGGTGATGCGGTCCATGATATCGAACGCGAGCGCGCCGGCAAGGATCAGCTCGAGCACCTGGAGCGAGGCGCCCTGGCGTTCGCTGGATCGCGTCACATCGTCGAGGTTCCTCGTATTGTCCTGTAACGCCTCTTGCACCTGGTGCATCTTCCGCTGGCTGATCACCTCGGCGATATCGCGCAGCCCGTCCAGTGCGTGTAATGTTCCGTTAGTGATATTGTCGAGATCGTGGATGCGCGAGATGGTGGCATCGAGCCGCCGATCGATCTGCATGATCTCGATCAGCGCTTGCGTCTCATGCTCGAGGTGCGCTTGGAGCTGTTCCCATTCCCTCGCCAGCATCTGGGTCGATACTTTGAGGTAGCCGAGGATCTCGCTCATGAGTATCGCGTTGTTCGACGATTCGCTCAGTAATGTTTGTGCTTCTTCCACCGCGTTGGGGTCGGCTTCGGACCGGTCGACGAGCGCGCGGATATCGTGGATCGTATCGTTGAGGAGGAAGAGGCGGTTGAAAAAGTTCTGGATAAAGATATCGAGCCCTTTGAGGAACGCGAACTCCGCCGCGATCAGTTCGTAGCGCTCGATATTGTCGGTGACGAGGATGGTGCCGTGTGTACCGATGAAGAGCTTGCTTTCGTCGTCGAGCCGGTGGACCGATTGCACATCCTCGACGATCTGCTTGAGCTCGTTCTCGTGTTCCTCGCTGTCGAGGTAGTCGTCCATGGCGTCGAGATCGGGGTCGAGTCCTTTGGTGAGCACGAAATAATATTTATCGCGATCGAGGCTGCGATCGAAGAAGGTGAGGTCGAGGAGCGAGCGCTGGTAGCCGGTCAGGAGCGTTTCCATGAGCTGCGACGAGTCCTGGACCACATCTGCGAGGAGGCGCGAAAGATGGTCGAGCGAGACGCGGTTCCGGGGGTGCCCTGCGATCTTTTCGATCTCGAGCCCGTACATGACCTTGCCGGAGGCGGCAACATGCACGCCGAACTCCTCTTCCTGGACGATCTCCTCGTCCTCGGGGTAGTAGATGGACGCTTCGAAATCGACATAATCGGTGGGGTCGAAATCGATGGCACGTACCTTCGTCATGGCCGGTTTCATCGAGAACTGCGTCCCGGTCGGCTTTTCGTCGACGACTTGGGTGAAGAGCGCGCTTTTAATGCGCATATACGATCCGAGCTTGTTATTGAATGCAACGATATGGTTGTAGCCGAACGGTATCCATTCGCAGATCAATAATTTCACATCATCGAGGATGATGACCTCGGTGAGTTCGTCGCGGATGTTCGATCCCGGTTCCTTTTGCAGTCTCTTTGGGTCTGCATTGGGAGGGTTACGTTCGTTCATCGGAACCCCTCTGGCCGCAGCTTAATAGCGGGCAACTTCGGCAGATACGGTTTGGACACATAGGAGACATCTTCGATGTCCATGATCATGCTTTTACGTTTCTCGCCGCAGCCGTGACAAATGAGATAGCAGTCGCCGCCCAGTTCGACCTCGACCATGATCTGTTTGCCACAGCTCTCACACTGTATGAGCCGGCCGACCGCCCTTCGATGTGCACGCGAGACGCGTTTGAGCCGAGCCAGTCCTTTCGGGTTGATCTGATAGGCGGTAATGAACTGGTGTTTCGCCGTACTCAGCTTCAACCCATCGACGAGTTTTATCTCACGCAGGTCGTTGATATCGTCCTCGCCCTCTTGCGAGATATTGACGAATCGTCGCCCTTCGAAGAGCATGATGCTGGCAGGACCGTAGTCCCAGTCGAAGACGCCGGAGATGATCCCTTCGTACATGAGCACGCGGAGCGGGAGCGACCGTATCCAGACGCTCTCGTCCTTTTCCGTCTGCGCGGGTTTCGAATAGCGGCTGATGAGGTAGAGGAGCCGGGCATGCTCCGTGGTCAATCGATGGTGTCCAGCATTGGTACTTGTTATTGTACTGGTTCGGGTCATGTATCACCGTTCATTCACTATGAGCGCGAAACTGCTCGTTGGCCGTTGCGCGCCACTTTAGTACACATGATTATTAATACCTTCTGATCTTCGCTCGCTTCGGCACATGTCTCCCACTGCGGGAGACATGCACCTTATTCTGGCAGTAGCGGCCTCCTATGGCAAGATCAGCTCAGCCGCCACCGATCGGTGGAAACAACGCGACGATATCGCCGGGGTGGAGGTCTGTCTTGAGCCCGCTGAGATGGACGATATTCCGGCCGTTGACGAGGACCTTCACCGCCGAATGGAGCTGTCCGTCTTCATCGCGTACTGCGGCGGCGAGTGAGGGGGGAAAATGTTTTTCCAGCGTGTCGATGAGCGCGTCCACCGTAGTGATGGCTCCTACGTCTATGTCTGCAGCTTCACCCGCACCTCCATCTGTATCTGCATCTACATCTGCATCTACATCTACATCTACGTCCGCACCGGTCTGGACCGCAAGCTCGATCGATCTCACACCGGTGATCTCGCGGAGATCGGCAAAGAATTTCACGAGGATCGTTCCGTCTCTCCTCCGTTCGGTCATCATTCTTCCATCCTTCGATCCATCGCTATGACCCTCGTTCTCCTCGATCTGATCCATGAACCCACATGTATGTATGTATGTATGTATGTATGTATGTATGTATGTATGTATGTATGTATG
>CAZSUE010000737.1:0-2847 GCA_964609045.1 uncultured archaeon
TGGGCTCGGAGTCGGCGACGGCGGTACCGATGGCGCCGAACGCGAGGACGACGATGAGCGCAATGGCGGTTAGCAACAATAGCCAGAGGAGCGGTGTGAACGCACGGTGGTCCATAGCGCTCGAGTGGGTCCGACCGTTGGAAAAGAGGGATGTAGTAGGGGCAATCTTCATCTTCATCGACATTATTTCACCCGTTCATTCTATCTACAGTACAATCTTCAGTTGATAATGACCGTGAACAATTCATTTAAGCCATGCTATATAGTCTTAACCACCCCGAACGGGAGGGAGGCGAAAGGCGCGGTGCCAGAAGAATGCCAGAAGAACCACGATGCCGATCGTAATAGAGCGTTGAGATGGTGTTGACCAATGGTAGATGATGATAATTCCACGATCGAGGAGAACGGGTTAAGCCAGCAATATGATCCTAATGCCGAGATGCAGCGCTATCTCCGCGCGGGTCGGTTCATCGATTCCGATACAGAGGCGGTGGTGCAATACGCCAGGGCCGCGGTGGCAAAAGAAGCGGGCGCAACATCGGGATCGGCTTCGGCTTCAGCTTCAGCTTCGGCGCCCGATCGTGCGGCGGCGATCTTTCGCGCCGTCCGCGACGATATCCTCTACGACCCGTACGCGGTGAGCTTCGACCCCGATGCGTATCGCGCCAGCGTGGTCCTCTCTTGCGAAAGAGGCTTCTGCGTGCAAAAAGCGATCCTCCTCGCCGCCGCGTATCGCGCCGTGGATATCCCCGCGCGACTGGGGTTCGCAGATATCCGCAACCATCTCGTTCCCGCGCGGCTGAAGGCGGCGATGGGAACCGACCTCTTCGTCTATCACGGCTATGTCGAGGCGTGGCTCGAGGGTAGGTGGCTCAAGGCGACGCCCGCGTTCAATCGCACGCTCACCGAACGGTTCGGCTATCGCACGCTGACATTCGACGGCCGACACGATTCATTGCTCCATCCCACCGATCGCGAGGGGAACCGTCATATGGAATATATCCGCGACCACGGGACATTTGCCGCGTTCCCCCTCGACGCCATGCGCGACGCGTTCGCCGAGGCGTACCCACATCTCGTTGAATGGGCGCGATCGCGCACTCTCAGAGAGCGCTAGGACTCTGTTCGCGGCTCGCTTCGGGTGGCACCGAGACGATGAGATACCTTCTGGGAGACGACCTGTGCCGCGTCCCCGCTATTAGTAAATTCGAAACCCTTAATAGGAAAAATCCCGTTACTTCATTCCCCTTGAAAAATGTGTGACACCTCATTTTTTGACGGTATGGATCACTGCCGCGTTCAGTACCATTCAGTTCCATTCAGTTCCATTCAGTACCATTCAGTTCGGTGGCGAAGTACTCGCCGGGGCCGGGTGCAAGAAATGACCGATAGCAGAAAAGAAGAAGCCAAGCAAGCGCTGGAAGATGCTCGCACGAGGATACAGAAGGCAAAGGACCAGGGCGTCATGGTCATGACCGCCGAGGTGAGACTTCGCCAAGCCGAGTTCATGATCAAGCGCGAGGATTGGGACAAAGCGCTCGAGTTCATCACCCGCGTCGACCAGGACCTCGCCCCGTTCTTGAAAGGCAAGAAAGAAGCGGGTGAGGAAGCGCCGGAGCCAGAGGCCACAGCAAAAGAGGTAGCGGAAGCTGCTGGCGGGGTCGCACCCGCCGAAGAAGCCGCGGCGGCGCCTCCTGCCGCGGCGGTATCGGCGGGTGAACCGTCACATGCGGCAGCGGGCACGGCTGCCGACATCGCGCCCAGCGCTGCGGCAGCGGTCGATGTAGAGGTCGGCGGTGACGAGGACCTCGATTCGTTCGATGATGAAGCTGATGTGAGCGACGAGGAGACCGATATCTCAGACCTCTCCTCCGAAGAAGCACCCAGTGGCACGACCACGGAAGAGCTGGCCAGCGAGATCGGGATCGATGCGTCCGAGACCGATCTCGAGATCGATAGCGAGATGGCGGGGCTCAAAGATATGCTCTCCGAGATGGAGACCGTCCTGGAAGGGGGCGACGCGGCGGCGGCTCCGAAGGGAGACGGTTTCGAGGGCGTTCCCGCGGCGACACCGGAGAGCCTCCCCTCGCTCCCCGATGAGGGGGGTGCGGCGGCGGCGGCGGCACCCGCTGCGGAGGCGGAGCCGAGCGTAGAAACCGATGAAGAGCAGAGAAAAGAACTCAACGAACGGCTCGAGACGCTGAAGGACCGCTCCAAGCACTTTCTCATGAAAGGTGTGGACCTCTCCGCGGCGCAACGCCGGACCGAACAGACCGAGAAGATGCTCGAGTGGGATGAGGTCGAGATCGCAGAGGTCATCCTCAACCAGGGTGAGACCGACCTATCCGACGCGCTCTATACCTTCACCGCCGATACCATGGCGCTTGCGAACCAGATGATCAGGCGTGCGGCGAGCCATCCCGAGATGCGCGAGGCACGGGAGATATTGGAGGAGGCGAAGAAGTCCAGTCGCGAGAAGGATTACGATACCGCCATCACCAAAGCGCGCAAGAGTTTCGAGATCGCCGAGCGGGTGGTGGAGGAGCATCCGGAAGTCGCAAAGGAGGTCGATGCGGAAGCGTTCGAGGTCACCGACGCGATGCGCGATAGTATGGAACTCGAGATGGGCGTCACCGGCCCGGAAGGCTATATCGACGAGGTACGCGAGATCGAGCTGCTCGATTCGAGCGCACTGGCGGAAGCGGAGGAGGTGGAGAATATGCTCTCCGAAATGGAGGACTCCATCCTTGTGACCGAAGCTGCCGATCTCAGTATGGACCTCGAGGAGAAGCCGGCGGTGGTGAACACCGAAGAGTACCTCGAGCAGGTGCGACGCAAAGTCGATCT
>CAZSUE010000738.1:0-2832 GCA_964609045.1 uncultured archaeon
CCGGCTCTTGAGGTACTTTTTCCGGTGCCGTGCGAGGCTGATCGTGGCGCCGAGGAGCGGCATGGTGGTGATGAGCGTGACGACCCAGCCGGTGCTCGGGTACCACCGTTCCTCGACCTCCGATCGGAACGGCATCGGGGTGCTGGACTGGTGGCTGCCGAAGAACGGCGGCGGTGCGTCCTCGCCCGCGATCCTATCGGATGTGTCCTCGTAGTACGCCTCCGGCCACTTCGCGGCGAAATATCCCGCCGCACCGATGAGCAAAAGGAGGGCAAGTATGGTGAGCGCGATGGGACCACCAGTGTTGATCTTGCCCACGCCTGCGAGGATGATGAGGATGACGGCGACGATGAGGAGGAGGAACGCGAACGCCAGCATCCCGGCGCTCGTATCCATCACCGCCTTCATCTCCGATCGTTCCTTCTCGGTATTCTCGGTCAGTTCCTCCTCGTACTCGTTCCACTCCATGGAATCCGTATTCGACTCTTGCGTGCGAGGGGAGGGTTCCGAGGTTGTCTCGAACCCGCTCAGTCGGAAATCGGTCCATGTGCTTTGCTGGCGCATGGCACCGCTCGAGTCATCGTACCGGTCTTCGCGCTCGAGATGCCACCATGTGCCGCCGAACGCGGCGAGGATGAGCACGAGCGTGATAAGCGTGAGGAAGAATGGGACGAGCCAGCGCTTGGACCGCTTGGGTGTGGTTTGGGGCTGAGGTTGGTGATGGTGATGGTGCGATTGCGATTGCGATTGCGATTGCGGCTGCGGGTTCTGGTGCAGATGCGGGTAGCGGTCCGGGAACTGGCTGGCGGGATCGGGATTACGATGTGGGTTGGAATTCGGGTTGGAATTTGGGCTGGGGTTGGCGTGGGGCATGGTTCTATTCCACCGATACGATATAATTAAACAGATGAAAAGAGCGGCGTCGGCCCCTGAACGATCATATGTTCCGATCGGGTCAGGTCGTGGCCGGTGGACCTACGAAGCCATTGTCATGATAAGAACCTATCGTCCTATCGCAGGTGGATGTCAGCCCCTTTTGTGCGAACGGCACCAATGCCCTCTCTCTGGCGTGCCAGTATCGCGAATCGTTGAGGAAAAGAAAAAAGGGAAAAAGTGAGAAGTGGGAGCACTGGGATTCGAACCCAGATCGGCGGGTCTCTCCTCATGATCGGCGGACCGATCACGGTTGCTCTTCGGCCCTCATCGGGCCGGAGCACATGAGTTGAGTACAGGTCATCGCTCCAGTTACTCATCATCGGCCGGAGCGTCCCCCGGCCATCACAAGCGCAATGGATGTATGCGCATGAGTATCAGCAGACCCGTTGGAAATCATTCCTGATAACTGGAGCCCACAATGATCCCTGGTTACACCATGCTCCCACGATGGATGAAATGAAATGAAATGAAGTGGTTGGGTTTGGTTTGGTTTGGTTTGGTTTGGTTTGGTTTGGTTTGGCGTATATGTAGATAGGTATGGATGTATGATCTGCGCCTTTCGCCGCGTTCCCTATGATCGCACCCGTACATGAATATTGTGGCATGGGTGGTTGCGTGTCTGCGCAACGCTGGGGCGGTCCTTTTTCACTGCTCGGCACCGTCGCTGAGCCGGGGGGAAGTCGAGCGGTCTGCGTATTTTTACCATACCGTTTCCAGACCGATAGACGGTGCTTGATGCATGTTCGCGCTTGCGTGGTGATATGCACGACTCGGCTTATCGCTGTCGTCGTGCGGCACGCTTCCGGCGTCGCATCTTTTTCTTGCGCCATTTCCAGCGTTGTTTGCCGCGTTTCTTCCATGCTCGTGAGCTTCGTTTCATTTTCCTGCCTCACTGCGGACGCCACTTGATCGTTCGTCGATGGACATGATGGCGATGGTTCAGTTCGTCCGGACGAGTCGAGTTCGCGTCTGTGTCGATGGTCCGTTTGCGTTGGTGTGATCGAGCCAGAACGGACCCGCCGGGATTCGAACCCGGGATCACTGGTTTAGAAGACCAGCGCCATATCCAGACTTGGCCACGGGCCCATCGTTCCCGAACGGTCGGGTGACCGCTGCTGGATGAAACGTATCCCCCTAATTTAATTTAATGGTTCGGGTTCGTTCCATTTATTCATCCATTCATTCATCGTCTGGCCGGAATCGCTGGTTAGGGAGTTTAACAATAAACAATTAAAAATAGTCTCTTCCCATTGAGAGGTGGGGCGCGGCGAGCGGCCGCGGTCAGCCCAATAGGAAATAGGCAGTGTGATGAGCATGATCGATCGTGAAGCGCTTGGGAAGCTGGATATCACTCTCAGTATGGACGATAATATCGAGACGCTCACCGAGGCGCTCGAGGTGGGGGATGCGTTGGATGCAGACTTACTCGAGACGGTGGAGGCGAAGGTGCTCGAGGTCGAGGACTATTACCGTCGCCCGCTGGGCTCGCAGAGGGTGTACGAGATGCTGGCGGCGGCGTTCGAGGAGGCGGGGGAGTCGAAGAAGGCGGAGGAGTACAATGCACGGTGCGGGACCATCGACGGGGAGCTTTATGCGTTCAAGGGCAAGCTGATGAACTTCTTCGGCGACAATAAGCGCGCGGTGGCGTATTATCGTGAAGCGCTGGAATACGACCCGGAGAACGCCGACGCGCAGAAGGGAATGAGGCGTGCGCAGAATAGGTTCGACAAGGCGACGAAAACGCTCGTGCGGCTCGCGCGAAAAGCGTCGGGGAGCAACGATCCAGATGCGTATGTGCGCTATGCCCGCGCGCTGGCCGATGTCGGTCGTGTGGAGGATGCTCTGGATGCGTACGACGCCGCGCTGGAACTCGATGGGGAGCATGTGGAGGCGATG
>CAZSUE010000739.1:0-2832 GCA_964609045.1 uncultured archaeon
ATGTACTCGTTCTGATACTCCGTGAGCACGCCCTCGCCCTCGAACACGATATAGCCCACGACCTCGGTAATATGGTTCAGTTCGGTATCGCCGTTCGTCTCCTCCTCGATACTGAGGAGCACGCCGTTCCCGGTCAGCGAATCGTACCGGAGGCCCGCGGTATTCGACCCGTCGTAGGTGTTCTGGACCGCTTGAAAGAGCGGCGTGGTGGGGTACGATCGCGCAAAGCTCATCGCGTACCATTCGTCCTCCACGGCGTTGGGTGTAGCACCGGCCTCGAAGAGCACGCCGTTGGCTTCGTAGGTGCCGCCCTCGATGGCGATATATCCGACGGTCTCGTCGGCGTGGGTGCCGTCGGTGCCTTCCGCTTCCTGGACCTTGACATCGAAGGAGGTGGTGCCGACATTCCGGACGCGCGTCACGATCGGTTGCGCCTCGTTCGTCGTCTGGGTCGTGGTCAGTACCACGGGCGCAGTTGAGAAAGAATGCGCGAACGAAGCGGTATTGAAATTATTATTGCGGGTGACGGTCCCCGCCTCGATATAGACTGTTTCGGAAAGTTGCCAGACACCGGCCTCGACGATGATGAAGGTGACGGTCTCATACACATGCGTCCCGTCGAGGTTGTCCCATTCCTCGATCTGCGCCTCGAACCCGTTGGGGCCGACATTCCGGATGCGGACATGGCACTGGTCGCTCCCTTCGTACGAGGGCGACTCGCCGATGACCACGGGGTCGGTGTAGGTGTGGGTGAAGTCGAACTGCGTCCAGACCTCGTCCAGTTCGACCCGCATCGTCTCGCCGACGAGATTGACGCCGTCGGAGAGCACGACGATATACTCGCTCTTGATCAGCGTATCGGAGCCGTATGCGTTCGTGGCGGTGAGGGACACCGTATAAGTGCCGGGGGAATCGTAGGTATGGGAGGGGTGCTGCGCGGTGGAGGTGGCTCCGTCGCCGAGATCCCAGCTCCAGCTCGTCGGTGCGTTCGTCGTCAGGTCGGAAAACTGGACGGAGAGTGGCGCGATGCCCGAAAGCGGTGTGGCTTCGAAGTCGGCGACGGGGTCGAGGGTGACCGCGAGGGTGCCCTCGGCAGAGAAGACGAAATAGCCCGCCGCTTCGGTGGTGTGCCCGATCTCGGTGTCGCCGCTCTGCTCCTCCTCGATCTTGACCTCCACCGATGTGCCGTCGAGGTTCTGCCAGCGCATCCCGGCGGTGTTCGGCCCGTCGTAACGCGACTGGCCGGTCATGAAGAGCGGCGATTGATAGCCCTCGAGAAAGTTGATCGTGTACCAGTTATGCTTGATCGCGTCGGCGGTGGTGCCCGCCTCGAAGGTGATCCCGTTGGCGATATCGGTGCCTTGGGTGAGCGCGACATAGCCCACCGTTTCGGTGCTGTGGCTACCCAGCGCCTCTTCCTCCTGGATCTTTAATTGGAACGACGCAGCGTCGATATTGCGCATCCGCGTGATCACCGCATCCGCCTCGTTGACCGTCTGGATCGTGGAGAGGACCGCGGGTGTATCGGAAAAGGCACCGTTGAGCGCGACGGTGGAAAAGGAGGTCCCGACGGAGGCGGAACCCGCCTCGACGGTGATGGTCTGGGTAAGCTGATGCACGCCCGTTTCGACGACGAGGAAATGGACCGTTTCCGTCCCGTGCGCGCCGTCCTGGTACTCCCATTCCTCGATCTGTGCCTCGAACCCGCTGGGGCCGACATTGCGGATGCGGACATGGGCGGGGTCGGCGTCGTTGCATGACGGCGCTTCACTGATGACCACCGGGTCGGTGTAGGTATTGACATAGCTGACCGCGGTCCATGTGCCGTCGAGGTCGACGGTGATTGTTTCGCCGATGGTCCCGGTGCCGTCCCTCGGTGTGGCCGCGTCGGTTACCCCGACGAGGTTGGAAAGGGGCATGAACGCGAGTAGTGCGCCGAGTAATATGCTGAGAAAATACAATACGATGTGCTGTTTCATACAAATCCTCCTTCGAGTTCGCAATTATCACCAAAAATGAGTGGATGAGCCGGATGATCCGCTCTTCGCGAGGTCACGCAACACGGGTCGCGGCGGTGTCGGTCCTCTCTTTATGATGTCATTAACCTACAGTATGCCCCATAATAAAGATTGCGCACGACGGTAACAAAGAGTTATGCAATGGCCGCTGTATGGCTTACTCGTGGCGCTATCTTGTTGTTACTCGCCCAAGATATTACGCTAAGTGGCTACTGCCCACGACTACGCGCACGGTAGTCGGCATCGCGGCGCATTCACGAGGGAGGATAAGTTCCTCGCTACGCAAAAGCATAGGTCGTCCCTGAAGGCATGTTCTGCTTCGCGGGTCCGCTCGAGACGCTCCAGATGACCGGTTTCATCCGCATGCTCGGTGTGAAGAACGACCGCGCGATCGATCTTTGATCGAAACCGACCGCATCCACCCGCTCACCGGCGTGTCGGTGTAAAACGCAACCGCCGATGGGAGAGCGGCGAAAAGTAGAGAAAGGAGTGCCACGCTCCGGGTATCGGAGGCTGCGCTTCTGTCGTTACGCGCGAAAATCGTAACACGAGCGACGGCGTTGGGCGCGTCGTTGGCGGGGTTCGCAGATTATTCCGGCATGCGAGACACCGGCGATAGAGGGAACTTAGAATTAGAACGCTGGCGTTCGGTCCTCGTTATCGCGCTGGCGCACCCCGCATCAGCACCGCGGCTCGGCTGGTGGGGCGCGATTTCCGGCCGCACCCCGGGCAACCAACAATTGCGGCGTATTGCGCGTGCATTGCACCGTTGGCTCCGGGACGAACTGGAGCTGTCCTCTGAGCTCCTCGCATA
>CAZSUE010000740.1:0-2827 GCA_964609045.1 uncultured archaeon
GATATTGAACTGGACATGGTACCCGCCCTTCTCGAGATAGCTGCGGATCAGGGCAGAGACGATCTCAGTACCGTTTGGGCGGTTGAGGATGTGCGCGGGGAATTTCATGTTCAGCGACGCGCCGAACCCGATCTTCGTATGATCGATCTTGGCAACGGAGTTCATCGCCGCGGTTGGTCCGTACTCTTCTGCGCCGTTGGAGGGCGAGATACTGTTCGATAGCGGCTGGGCGGCCTTGCGTCCGTTAGGCGTTGCGGGCTCGAGCATTCCCTCGTAGACGTTGAGCCCGTAGGAAATGAAACTCGCCTTGTAATGCCCGTCGTGGATCGTGCGCTGGCTCGAGACGCATTCGCAGATTATGTCGACGAGCGCTACGGCGATCGCGTCCACCTCGTCGTCGTCGTTGCCGAACTTCGGCCCGTTGGCAAGTCGTTGCCGCAGCTCTTCGAAGGCGTAATAGTTCGTCCGGAGCGCGTACGCGAGGTCCTTCATCGATACGACCCCTTCGTCGTACACGAATTTCTTGATGGCGGCGAGCGAATCGACGGTGGTGCCGAGCCCCGCCGCGCCGACCGCGGCGAAATTATAGCGTGCTCCCCCTTCGGTCATATCCCGCCCCTCTTCGATACAGCCGTCGATGGTGGCGGAGATGAGCGGGTTATGGAAATGCTTGGCCCAGATACGGTCGCGGATATTGGTCGCGTCGGTCACATACCCGATCACCTCTTCGAGAGTGGCGTTATAGGCGTCGAGGAAGGCATCGAACGAATCCAGTTTGGCGGGGTCGCCGTGATCGGTGGTGGCGCGGTTGCCGAAAAAGGTCGACTTGCCGCGGTTCATGACCAGATCGAGGATGGTCGGCAAATAGATCTTGCTGCCGCCGGTAGCGCCGAAGGTGTCGCCGTTCCCGTTGGGCTCGACACAGCCGACCACGCAGTACTCGCGCGCGTCCTCGCGCTCGTACCCGTCGTTGGTCAGTGCCGCCACGGCGACCTCGTCGTTGAAGAACGCGGGCCCGTTCGTTGTTTTCTGGAGCTCGAGGACGCGCTGGAGGAAGCGCTCCGGCGTCTTTTTTGAGATACGGAACGAGGCGGAGGTGGCCAGTCGTGTGTTTTCCAGTGCGTCGATGAAGAGGTACGATAATGCGTTGGTGGCGTCGTTCCCGTCGCGGTCGAGCCCGCCGAGGGTGATGTTCTCGATATCGGACCCGAGGTGGTTGAGCCGTACACCGGCGATATTTGGCCAGATCACCACATTATTGTTGATCTTGATGATGAACTCCTCGACGAGCCGTCGCGCCTCTGGCTCCGTGATCCGCCCTGTCTCGATATCGCGTTGATAGAACGGACAGAGGAGCTGGTCCACGCGGCCGGGGGTGATACCGCTGCCAGCACCGTAGCTGATGATCACCGCGTTCTGGGTGAACCATAGCGCCTGCAGCGCCTCGTGGAAGCTTTCCGGCGGCTGCCAGGGGACGCGGTCGCAGATCTGCGCAAGCGTTTTGAGCTCCTCGCGTCGCTGTGGATCGTTCTCGTTTTTGCTTTCGGCCTTCTCCCGCGCGAGTGTTGCGAACCGTGCTGCGAACTGTCGCATGGCGTCGCAGACGATGCTCACGCCGGTGAGGAACGCACATGCTCGGTTGGTGGTCGCCGTCTCAAGTCGTCGCAGCGCACGCGCTTTCAGCCCTTCGAACCCATATTTCAGCACATTTTTGTGCCCGACGACGATATGCGCCTGGGTATCGATACAGCGCCCCCTTCCCTTGATGTTATCTTGCGCACCGCCCTGGAGCGCGCCGACGATCTGGATCAGCGTTGCGAGCTTCTCGAGACCGCTCCCGAGGCGTGTGTTCGAAAGCAGCGATTTTTGTTCACTATCACCCCTCGGTTGGGTCTCGGCGATCATCCCGAGGAGATTGGAGCGATGGAACGCACGGATCTTGCGGATCAGCTCGGTCAGCCCGAGGTTCAGGTCGCTCTGGAGCCCCGCCTCGCGTAAGGCGCGTACTTTCCGATCGCGGACCGTCTTCCCGTCCCAGTAGGGAAGGACCTCCTCGAACAGCATCTGTTTGTGCTCGGGGTCGATGCGGTACCCGAACGCTTCGAGTTGGTCGAAGAGCGAGCAAAAGACATAGTTGAAATCGCCACGTTCGGGCGCAAAAGGCGGCGCGATGGCGTGCGAGGATCGGTTCCCGACGAGTATTTCATCGGGCTCGATGCGGATCGTCATCTTTTCGAGCGTACGCTGGAGCGCTTTCGCGGCACGGAGCGACGGCGGCTCGGTCTCGGTCTCGCGATAGACATCGGTATAATGCTTGGCGCGCTCCATGCAGAGCGTATGCGGCGCGGAAAGAAGGCGCTCTTTGAGGTGCTCATTTGCGGGATGTAGCCCGTCGGTGTTGGTGCCCTTGTCGGCGGTGCGTGGTGTGACTCCGGTGGAAAGACGCTCATCACGGCGGGCGGGCGAACCATTTAACATGTTCTGGACAAAGAAGCTGCAATTATATTAATCTGTGCGCTTCTCGCATTACCTCCCCACCTGGTCCCAACCTGGTTTCCACCTCGTCCTCATCTTCGTACCCCTCCTCGGGCAGATGATCCTTCGATCTGTTCTGATCTCTCGTAGCTCCATTCTATCGACGATAAGCTTGATGTGGCCGGTATCGACGACCATGATCGTTTACGCCTTCGCGATCGTGTCATCAAATCCCGATCTTGCGCTCCAGACCTTTGCCTGGACCTCGACCTTCCCTTTGAAACTACCATCCCTATTCCGGTGCGGTATCGACCAAGTGCCATTTTTTGCAAATCTCTAGCTAACGGATAAT
>CAZSUE010000741.1:0-2821 GCA_964609045.1 uncultured archaeon
GAACGGGTCAAATGCTGTCAGGTCAAACGCTGGGTTCTGGCTCGACATCCTCTTCATTGCCATCCAGCGGCGTGGTCTCGACGACCTCCTCGGCGGGCGTCGTCTCCACCACCGGTTCGGTGGCCGCCGCTGGCTCCGCATTCACCGCCGGCTCCGGTGCAACTCCACTTGCAGTTTCGGACTCAGACCCGGACTCGGTGACGGTTCCAGTCTCCTCGCTCGATGCGGTATCGTCGCGCTGGATGACCGGTTCCGGTTGACCCTTCGTCGCGCGGGTATAGACCGACCCGTGACGCTTCACCTTTTTCTTGCGCCGGACGCGCTTGAGGAGCGATTTCTTCGTCTTCAGCGGGACCTCTTCCGGCGTCAGCACTTCGCCTTTCATCTGCAGATTCCGCGCCAGTCCGCTGTACCACTCCACCAACCCTTTCAGATCGGTGACCTTGATATATTCGCCACGGCACCGGCGCACGATCTCCTTGAGGAAGAGCGAGTCGACCTTGCTCCCGATCCCGGCCGCGTTGACGATGATATCTGCGCGTTTCGCGATCTGCTCGTTCACGATGGAGAGCACGCGCTCTTCAGAATCGGGTTTCGTAGGCCGGCCATCGGTCAATATCACGAGCATCTTCACTTTCTCGTCGCCGAACTCGGAGCAGAGCTGCAGCGCACGCAGCAGCCCGTCACTGAGGTTCGTGGTACTATGCGCCACCCGGACCGCGTTGACGATCTGTTCGGCGACCATGCCGATATTGGAGTTCACCGACGAATCGAAATAGTTCTGCCCGTCGAAGGTGAGGATGGACGCCTCGGCCGTGAACGGCACGATGCCGATCTTTTCGCCCTTCCCGCGCCCGATCTTCTCCGAGAGATAGATGAGCGCCGAGAGCGCTGCGGAATCGTAGCGCTTCACATAGGAACCTTCTTCGAACTTCCGGAGGAACGACTGCACCGTTTCGCTGGTGAAACCGCCTTTCAGATGCGTGATCACCTGCGCGAGGCCCTTGACGCGGATATCTTCGCGTTTCATACTCCCCGATACATCGATGAGGAGGACACCGTCGAACGGGACGCCGCGTGTGGTGGATCGATATTCGAACCCGCCGAGGATCTCGCGCGAGATGATCGCGACCTCGGCATCGCCCAACGGCGGTTTCGTTTCGAGGATCTCGACATTGACATCGAACTCCTCCCAGATCACCTTTTGACCCTGGATGATGGCGCGTTTGTCCATGAACTCGAGGAGATCGTTCTCGTGCTCGCGTGCCATCATCAACGATTCGGACGGATCCTGACCGCGCAGCGGCTCGATGCCGAAGACGATGTGATCGACGACCTTCAGATCGCCCTCGTACAGATCGAGTGTGACATAGCTGTCCTCGGAGCTCGATAAGGTATCGATATAGGCTTGGTCGATACCCACCGTCCCTTCTTCCATCTCATCGTCGAAGGTGACCTTCCCCACACATTTTTCGTCGGCGATCTCGTCGAGGAGTATGACGAGGTCACCGGGTTCGAGGTCAAGCTCATCAGCATCTTCGGGGTTGACCCGGATCTTCTTACCCGGCTTCCGGCGGATCAGTACTTCGAGCCCCATCGTAATCAACCAAGTCCTCTCTGGTATACCTTAAAGTGGATATAAGGTTTTTCGGTGGATATCCCGTTCATAACGCGTTATTTGCGTCTCCGGAACCGTTTCGGTAACCGTTTCAAACGGCCCTTTGCACCACAGTTCGGACAACGAACGACGATCGGGTATTTGGATTCATCTGATGGTATCGGTATTTTCTTTTTACACTTTGGACATGGGAACGGTAATCGTTTCGGGCGACTCCGCCGCCGGTGACGGGACGGTTCTGGCTCAGACGCCCGCTCCGGTTTCGGCGCTGGTTCCGGTGGCGGCGTCGGTTCCTCTTTTTCTTCTTCGCCCTCGTCCTCCACCGGGGGTGCCGGCGGTTCCGCCTCTTCCTCCACCGGCTCCTCGGCGAACTGTACTCCACAATTGGGACAGACCGCCGCTTCCATCGGTATGAGCGCATCGCATTCGGAACACCGTGCCATCTCTTCGTCCGTATCCTCTTCGAACTCCGCGCCGCAGAACGGGCATTTCGACGCAGTCTGCGGGATCAACGATTGGCAGTTGCCGCACCGGGCAAGTTCGGTCCCCGGCTCCAGTGAGACGCCGGGCTCGGCATCCACTTCCGTCTCCACTTCCGTCTCCGCTTCCGTCTCCACTTCCGTCTCCGCTTCCGCTTCCGCCGCCTCTTCATCGTATCCTTCTTCGCCCTCCTCCTCCTCAGGCGCTTCTTCCTCGCCCTTCAGTTGCTGCAGCCGCTGGCTCATCGCCGCTCGCCGTCTCCGATATTCTTCCAGCTCCGCTTCGGTCATGTCCTCCATCGTCTTCTCCGTCGCCGGTGATCCCAACTCCATTTCCGTTTCCGACGGCGGTTTCATGGGACCGATCGGTTTTGCCGCTTTCGGGAGCGCGGTCAATTTGCCCCTGGCACCACAATGCGGGCAGGTGATACGCAACGGGTACTTGTCGTCATCGGGTGGTATCTTTAGCGCGCCCCGGCATTTCGGGCAGTTGATCCTGTAAGCAGTCGGGGCCGCCTTCGGTTCCTCTCTCTCTTCCGCTTCCCCCACCGGTGCGGGCGGTTCCGGTTCCGGCGCCAGCGCGGGCAGTTGTTCTTCCGCTTCCTCCACCGGTGCTGGCGGTTCCGGTTCCGGCGTCGGCGCGGGCAGTTGTTCTTCCGCTTCCTCCACCAGTGCGGGCGGTTCCGGCTCCGGCGCCGGCGCGGGCAGTTGTTCTTCCGCGTCC
>CAZSUE010000742.1:0-2818 GCA_964609045.1 uncultured archaeon
ATCCGGGATCGTATTCGTGTTCTATCTTCGCTGGGGCGTATCAGGATATCTATTATCGTATATAATCTCTCACTCGACGACCGCGGTGGTGATCGTTGGTTGGGGTCGTCTACGTCCCTTTTTCTCGCTGGCTGCGATCCAGATTCGTGAACTCAGATCGATGTTCAGGTATTCGCTCCCGCTCACCCCGAATGCTCTCTCCTGGTGGATCATCAATTCGTCGGACCGCTATTTGGTCGCATTCTTCTTGGGCTACGGTTTGACGGGTATCTATTCGGTCGCATACCGGTTCCCGACCGTCATCATGTTTATATATAGCATTTTCTACATGGCGTGGCAGATCAGCTCGGTGGAAGAGTTCTCGAACCCCGAGAACCAGCGATACTTTTCGATGACCTTTCGTTTATTGTATATTCTGATCTTTCTCGGTTTGATCCTTATCTCTATCTTCATTCGTCCGGCCGTCTATCTTCTGACCGCCAACGAGTTCCGGGACGCATGGTTCTTCGTCCCGTTCTTGCTGATCGCCACCGTGTTCCATTCGCTCTCTTCTTTCTTCGGCGTGGGTTATATCGCTTCGAAGCAGACGATCGGCGCGTTTCGGACGACGATGGCCGGAGCGGGATTGAATATTGGATTGAACTTGCTATTGATCCCCACCGTTGGTTTGCAGGGTGCCGCCATCGCGACGATGTTCGGTATGATGGCGATCTGGATCTATCGGTATTTCGAGACGAGACAATTCTTTACGATCACGATCGAGTGGGGTCGGTTGGTGCTTTTCTATGGGATCGCGCTCGTCGCCGTCGGCGGGATCTTTTTTGGCTGGTTCGGGATCATGATCCAATCATTCTGTTTATTGCTATTGATCGTGCTGGCCAGGAACGATCTCATCTATGCCGTAGGATTCGTTTGGAAGAAGGTGGTATCGCGGTTGCGATCGCAGGATGATGATCTGGCGGGAAGTGAGGGCGGCTGAACCGGCCATGGATGGCGAGTGAGCGGGGCTGGCTACGGTGTATGGTGGGGATGGCTGGGCTATGGCGTTAGGAGGATGGGGTTCGGCTATGGCGTTCCGCAGGGCGCGGCGTACCACGCACTGTCGCGCCTGGTCGCCGCTGGGTGTGGCGAAGTTCGCCGACCGTTGCGATCGCGGGCTCGCGGAATATTTAGCGGAAAGCGATACTAGGTTTATCGGGCGCAGAGGGGGCGGCTGGCTATGGCGCAGATCCGCGCATGAGGCAGTGGAGGCGCTCTTGCGCTTGGTTGTGGTTTTTTGGCGCTAGATCATGGATGGAGCGGGTGATGCATTAGTGGAGATCATTGTTAGCGGTGTAAGTGGGTGAGCAGCGGGAGATACGTGCCGCATTTCGTTATGGAGTATATACCTGGGCAAATTAAAAGCAGCTCGTATAGGATGACAATGTCTGTTGACCATTAACGCCGATGACCATTTGTTTGCGGGCAAGCGACAGGCTTATGTGGATGATCGTATTATCGTAGATGGTACATAGTAGTATCTCTCACCCAAAATGACGGAGGTTGTTACAGCAGTTACGGTCTGGATCGGTAGCTGATGGATGGTTATCGAAACGGTCTCGAACGAATAGGGGTAATCAATGATGACGATGAGTGGTGATACTACAGCCTCGAGATCGGTTAACTCGATCAATAGGATCTTCATATTAGGGACGGCGAGGTCCGGTACAACGGCGTTGTCGAATCAACTCTGCAACCATCCACAGATCGTGGGTTTCCAAACAAAGCATCATTACGGCATCCATGAATGTCGATTTCTCTCTGTCTGGAACTATCTTTTCCCGCATTTAGAGGACCCGGAAGAACTAGCATATTTCTTAGAACTCTTTTCCGGCAGCGACATCGATCGTATGGCCGAAGTGGATATGGAGCTGTTCTATCGCTCACATCCGAGGTCGATCATCGCGTTCATCACGATGCTCACCGAAGAATATGTGAAGGATCGCGGTGCGATCTATTTTCTGAACAACGATCCCAAACAATCCTTTTATATCCGCGAACTCGTCCATCACTTTCCCGACGCCTATTACATCTGGATCAAGCGTGATCGCTATGATACGATACGATCCAGTTTGAAGATGAAGCGGAATAGGTCCGTCTCCATGGTCTTTAGGAGGACATTTCGGTATCATATGGACCATGTCATGGTCGAGAGGAATCGTGGACGTGTTGGGAACCTCTTCGAACTCGATTTCGAGGATTTCGTCTCGCAGCCCAATAGAGTAATGCGTGAGATCGCGAAATTTCTTGCGATAGAATGGGACGTCGGGCTCTTGGTGAATCCATATCAGCGGAACACCAGTTTTCGGGACAAAAAAGAGCGCGCATCGTTCTTTGGGAGGCGAGAACGGCGGTTGGTCTCGTTTTTCACTGCGTTGTTCCGAATGGTACCATTCTCGGTCTGGAGGAAGTTGCGCTATCGCTGGGATAAGCAGATGGCGCTAAGTCGGAAGAATCCGTTCTATTATCGGCTCCATCCGTATGCGAAGTATCTGGAAGGGAGCCGGTTCCATCGCGATGACTTGGTTGGCGAGGATTGATCGGGCCGAGAGCTGGGTTAGCTGGCTATGGCGCTGGCCGTTCCGCTCGCTGGCTCGCGGAATTTTAGCGGAAAGCGTTACTAGGTTTATCGTGCGCAGAGGGGGCGCTGGCTATGGTGTATGGTGGGGATGGGTGGGCTATGATCACACAAAGAAAATTTGTTTTTTTCTTCTTCGTGTGACATTTGTGTGCGCTTCTCTGGACTTCTGTCCAGAGACGCTGCCACAGCTCTGCTGTG
>CAZSUE010000743.1:0-2816 GCA_964609045.1 uncultured archaeon
TATTGATTACAAATCCAGCCCCAATATGTCTGAGTTTCACAGGGACTCGCAAGTACTTCATGTCTCGTACTAATAAAGGAACCTCGAGAAGTGAAGACTTATCGTCTTTCAGTAATGGGTCTTCCATTGAAACTGGATACGGACGAGTAAATGCGTCATTGCTCCCGTAAAAACCAGTCTTCGCCGGATATATTGATGAGTCGTATTTTAATCCGTGTTTCGCTAATATCTTTAATACCCATGATTCATCCTTTGTAAGCGAGCATCGCGGAGCCCTAAAACCCTGAAAATTGACCCCAATAAGACTTTTGAGCATGCGGTTCGCTTTGATCAACCCTTTTTCGAACTCATTCGGACTCAGTTGCTGCAATTCAGTGTGAGTAAATCCGTGATAGGCAACCTCATGGCCTTGGTCATATACCTCTTTCACAAGATCAGGATATGCTTCGATACATGTTCCTAAGAAAAAAAAAGTTGCTTTGGATGAATATATATTTAATAGCTCTAGAATACGCTTCGTCCCTTCCAGAGCGGAGTTCGGGGTCTTGACACCGTGTGCTTGGAACTCCTTCCGAAAAGCAATCCGATCGTGCCATTCCTCGACATCGACCGAAAACAAGTTTTGAATCGTGGGCATCTCCTCTGATTAGTATGGTAGTAATATTCCAATTATACAAAACGCGATCGTCACGCCATACAATAGGACCACTGTTTGTTTCTCCGTCAGTCGATAATAGTACGGTAAAAGGAACTTCATCTTAATAGGATTCGGTGCTTCGATCGTCCCGTCCTTCCGGAGCCTGCCGAACTTCACGAACTCCTTCTTCGATAGCCTGAGGTAGAGGAACATCAAGAAATCGATGGTATGTGGGATAAGCATAACGAACGCTGAGAATATAAACCCATGGATCACGATCAGACACCCGAGCGACGCCCCGATCATCAGTGCCCCCACGTTCCCTTCGAAGATCCGTGCGGGATAGAAATTATACGACCATAGTGCCAGGAGTGCGCCGAGCACGGCACCGACGGTCACGATCTGCCCACTGGAACCGATGAGGATAGATTTCGCGACAAGAAAACTGATGACGATGGAGGATGTGCCCGTTGCCAGACCGTTGAACCCCGAATGCATGTTGATGAGGTTCGCGACCACGATGATATAGAGCGGCACGATGAGGAATCGATAGAAAAGATCGGCCCTTATTGCTCCCACTACCGGAAAAAGGAGCTGTGTCTCGCGTGGGTCCATCCCGAAGAACGGAACATTCACGATAAAGCTGTACCCCGCAAAGGTAACCAGCGGCGCGGTAAAGAGGAACGGGACGATCACCTTCGCAACCTTACCCACATCGACATAATCGTCCAATAATCCATAGACCCCGAACGCGATGATAACGAGGGCTGAGAGTTGGTTGACCGGCAATAGGTCGGGTTCACGTTCGAGCCATTCGAGGAACGGCCACGAACGGATCGCGGCCCGCGCGAACCATAACAATAACGGGTACAATGTTACCGAGAGCACGGCGATAAATAATAATAATATCCCGCCATGCGTCGGAACCCACGTCTCCGTCTTCTTATAATAGTCCCTGACGGTGATCCCCCGCTCCCTCAGTCCACGTATGAAATGGGGAAGTAACGCCATGGAAATGAGGAAAGAGATGAATAAAATCGCGATGATAACGATCATAATACAACCCGTTCCATATCCCCCGGCTCTTTGAGAGTTAATTGATCTGAGCCAATAATCTTCCAGAAATCACCAATATCGAGAACTCCTAGAGTAAGCGGAATAGTGTCCTCTTGTGGCGTTAGAAATTATAGTAACCTCTACTTGAATCTAATGGTTATTCACAGCGAAACAACCGTAACCGATTCGTCATCGATATGATCGATGATCCCCCGCATATCCACGACGATCGTGCGCCGCATTCTCCCCACCAGTTGTTGGTAGTCATAACCCGCGAACACGCGATGATCGGTCACGATGACCACCGCGTCCACATCGTCGAAGAGCGCCTCGACGGTCGGTTCCGAGTGCACGGTGGTGGTGGCGGTATCGAGCGTTGCGATGAACGGATCGTACACCTTCACCGTCCCGCCGCGCTCGATGATATCGTCGATGATGGCGATCGCGGGCGATTCGCGCTCGTCGTTCACATCGCGCTTGTACGCCAGCCCCATGATCCCGATGGTGGCGCCCCTGACGCTCCCACCGTGCCTCGCCAATTCATTTTGCACGAGGTTGACCGTATGGATGCGCATATAGTCGTTGATCTCGCCCGAGAGCTCGATGAACCGCGGGAGGATCCCTTTGCGTCGCGCGGCGAACGAGAGATAGTACGGATCCAGCGGGATACAGTGCCCGCCCACGCCCGGCCCCGGATAGAACGGCATGAACCCGAACGGCTTCGTCGCCGCAGCGTCGACGACCTCGCGGATATCGATATCGAACGCGTCCATGACCAGCGCCATCTCGTTGACGAGCGCGATGTTCACATGCCGGAAGATATTCTCCATGAGCTTGACCGCTTCGGCGGTCCGCGCGTTGCTCACCGTGACGACGCCTGCGTCGACGACGGTCGCGTAGAGTTGTGCCACCAGCGTGGTATCGTCGTCGGTGATCCCGCCGGCGATCTTGGGCGTGTTCGTGATGGTGTAGCGTGTATTACCGGGGTCGACCCGCTCGGGCGAGAACGCCAGCGCGAAATCCTCGCCGGCGACCAGCCCGCTGGCGCTCTCCAGCCACGATCGGAGATACTCCTCGGTGGTCCCGGGGAAGGTGGTGCTCTCGAGAACGACCAGCATCCCGG
>CAZSUE010000744.1:0-2807 GCA_964609045.1 uncultured archaeon
TTCACAGATCGATACGGTGACAACAGTACAAACCGCCTCATCTCCGCCGCCGCCATGCCTCCGCGACCACCACCGCCGCGACCGCTCCGGCGATCCAGCCCGCGGTGACGAACGGTGTGGATGAACCGTTCTCGACGTCATCGGTCACATTCCCGTCGCCGTTCGTCTCATTGCCGTGCTCATGGTTCGTCTCGTTGCCGTTGGGTCCCTCATCGAGGGTTGATACGCAACAAGCACATCCACGATCACATCCTCATCACCAGGAACAACCGCGGCTCACATGAGCGTTGTCCTCGAACCCGACCCTTCTCCTCGCTATCGCCGAGACCAAGCTGGCAGAGGGAAGAACCAAAATGCGAGCACCGAAACATATGCCCCCGTCACCGATCCTTGGCTACTCTTCAGGAACCCAACACCAGCCACGAACAAACGCCAGCGCGAAATGGGGCCAAACCCCCCTCCCTGCGCCCTGCGCCCAGCGCTAGCCCTCGTCTCTTTTTCGCCTCTTTCGCGGTGCAGCTGGTACTCGTTTCCAGCTGTGGCGCCTCTGCGCCGCAGAGTGGCGCATCGCGTAGAGGAATTTGGGGGCGGGGATTCCATTCTCAACGAGTCCGTCCACAATCACTGCCGAGCTTACCACGAGAGTATCGAGGCTGACCGACAACCCGCTTTGTACTGATTGCGAAGTGTTCTAATAGATAGCCTTTCCGGGCAAAGTATATATGGTGGATGGGCTGCGCCTGAGTTCTCGGGCAGCCACTATCGCCTTCTTCCAACCCCTGATTATTATATAAGTCTCATGACAGCCATCACAGGTCGCATTTACCAGTAAACTATTAATCAACCTCCTGGATTCATCAAGAGCGGTGTTTACGAATAGCGAGGCTGATCGATGCTCTTCAAGTTCCTCTATTCACAAGTATTGACCATCGTGATCTGTATTCTCTCCGCTTTATTCTGCTATGCCTTGCTCAAGAGCTCCAGATCGAGGCCGAACCAGATTCTTGCCGTCTTCATCTGCGCCGTCATCGGGAACTTTCTCTTCTCAGTGCTCGGGACGGCTGCGACCACGCCGGAAGCGAGCCTCTTTTGGTACAGAATCTCGAGTTACATGCTGCCTCTGTTACTAGGGTCCGGCTACCATTTTCTGGCCATCTACCCCCGGCGGAAATGGATCTTTAGAAAATGGCGCCCTAGCGTCCTTTTGTGTTATCTACCGGTCATACCGTTCGTCTATTCATATTTGGACCCACGGCTCGGTTATATCTCGGTCGAGGTCATCGAGACCGGTAATGTAGTCGTGCGTCACCCGTTCCAACCCACGGTATTGATGATCGGAATGGCGTTCGTGATCGGTATGATCATTCTGGATTTCCAGCGCAGCAGAACGCAGAAAGACTCGATCGAGTATGAGATGTACCGGATCATAGGGGCCGGTCTCCTCGTGCTCGTCATCGTCACCTTGGGCACATACGCGTTAAGCTTCCTCATCGGGTCCTTCATTGCATCCATTGTCGACATCTCGTTCTTCTCACTGCTCTTGATCTACAGCTATGTGCTGTTAAAATATCAATTGCCCAATCCCACTTCCCAGCTCGTGCGGCTCGTTGCGACGGTGCTGGCCGTGATCGTCATCGCCTCCGTATCGATCGCGGGATTGATGCTCGCGCGGGCGGTGATGGAGTTGGGCGACCCGGAGGTGTATCTGACCGGATTATTGATCTTCGGCTCCCTCATGTTCATGTTCGACGAGTTGCGTTCGGCGTTCTCGAAATTGATCTCTAGGCTGGCACCGATGATCAAGAGCGGCGAGTTCGATACATACCGGATCGAGGCGATCTACCTCATCAATTGTATCGATGGGCTCGTGATGTATCATCATCGAACGAACAGCGGCAGCACGGGCGCTGACGAAGATGCCGATGCCGATACCGTGAATGTGATTGGCGGCATGCTCAATGTGGTCCAGCAATTTTGTAAAGATTCGATGAATATCGACGACCGCGATTATTTGCGTGTTCTTCGGTTCGGTTCGAAGAGGATATTGATCGAGCATGGTGAGACCGTCTATATCGTTCTCGTCGGTACGGGCGAAGACGACGGACACTTGCTGGCGTTGATGCGACAAGTGTTAACACATATGGACACGACTCATGGCGATCGCCTCAAGAATTGGGATGGGGATATGGATAAACTCCCGGACTTCAAACCGTTCTTCACGCCGATCATGTCCTATGACGCAGTATAACGTGCACGTCCACAAGCTTCGACGGATCGAGGCCGTACCGGGAACTCGCCTCCTTGGTCGGTCATTCGTCGGAAAAGCGCGCTTGAAGACCGTTCCCAATAGGTAGCGGTATCGACCAACTGTCAAAATATGCACATACCCTCCAACATGGATACGCTCTGGTGCTTTTCTGCGCTGGGTCCCATCACGCGGACGCGCCACGTTCCACTTCGCTCTACAGCAGCGTCCACGGACAGGTGTCTCCGCGGAGAACCCCGGAGCACACGCGGAGCACACGCGGAGGAGGCGCGGAGCCCCCCACCCCCCGATTTAACCACAGATGTCACCGATTTTCACAGATCGATACGGTGACAACAGTACAAACCGCCTCATCTCCGCCGCCGCCAGGCCGCCACGACCACCACCGCCGCCACCGCTCCGGCGATCCAGCCTGCAGTTGAGGGATCAGAAATGGGAAACCTTAAGTTCCTCTCGGCGAATCCATTCATAGAGGTTTGGTAATGGCCGGAAAGACAATCACGATCGATGATGAGGCCTATAAAATACTGGACAGTCTTCG
>CAZSUE010000745.1:0-2802 GCA_964609045.1 uncultured archaeon
CGGGCCTATGTCCCTCTTGTCAACTCTTCGGTGCGACCGGCTGGCGGCGGCGGTTCAGCTTACGGGTGAGCGACGATACGACCCGCTCCACATGGCCACACGATCTCTTTCTCAATATCCGCCCATCGGACCGCCGCCGCGGCTGGTACCTCCCTCCTGGGCGCACTGGACGGTTCACTCTCAAGCTTCGGGGCGAGACGAACGCCCTCGCCCGACTGGCGACACTGTTCCTCTTTCTGGAGCGCTACGGCTCGCTGGGTGCCAAACCGCAGCTTGGATACGGAAAATTCCGTATCCTCGACCGCACAGCGCTCGGCCAGCTCCAGCACACGTTCACCGAATCGGACCGGGGTGCTCGTGCTTCCCGGGCGGATCCATTCCTCCCCACGCTCGACCGCTTCATCTTCTTCAGCTACCGGTTCATCCCCTCCGAGCCGGAATGGTGGATGCAGCTCGACGGTATCCGGCGACTACTTGCCGATCGGCGGCGTCGAACGATCCTCCATGACCTAGAAAGAGCAAAGATGATACCGATAACACCCCTACTTAAGAACTACTGGCGCTACCGCCGTTGGAACGCGCCCGGGGTAACGAAGCGGTGGATCATGGGCACGAGCCATCGTGGACGATTGCGAAGCAAGCTCGCGGCCAGCTGGGCGTTTTGTCCCGATCCGGCGTCGAGTTCGGATCCCGATCATGAATGGCAGCTCGACGGATGGGCATGGCTCACGCAAGAGCGTCAGACCGACTATGGTCCACGCTCGATCCGGCGCGATATCGCACGGCTCGAAGCGCTGATTTGTAACGATGATGAATGGCGACGCGCATTAGCGCTCCCGATCGGGTCGCGGACACAATTGAGGATCACCGAGCCAGGGGAACTTGGTGCGGTCCGTGCGCTCATCGACGACGACATCGATAACGACAACGACAATGAACGAGAGGGGCCAGTATGATCGAACGATTGGCGATCAGCCACTTTCGCGGCCTTCGGACCGCACTCGTAAAGGATCTCGGCAGGATCAACATCCTGGTCGGGCTGAATAATACCGGCAAGAGCTCGGTGCTCGAAGCGCTCTACCTCCTTGGGAGTTGTTCGTATCGGTGCGAGTTTCGACCGGGAGCCTATGTACTAATGGATCGTGGACACATAGAGTACCCTGATGCATTGCTCCCGATGGACCGCGATCTGTTCGGCCACTACCCCTGTTCGCGGATATGGCACCGGCACGGTCGGCGCGGGCACTGGCGCTTTGACGGTGCGCATATTACCGAGGACGGCGTTCTCGAGATCGAGAACCCGCTCGCGAACGGGAGACGGATCGAGGACGAGCGTATGCTCAAGCGGCTGACATTCGTGCCCCAAGGATATGACCAGACCTTTTACAAAAAAGGAGCCGACAACGCCGACTTGGAACTCGTGCAACGCCTCTGTGTCATGGCGATGGACGAGCCCGATGAAGTCGATTCGATACTGACCTATTACATGAACGGTCTCTACCCCGATTCGTTCGAATCGGTTTCAACGCAAGATCGAACTGAAAAAGGAGTGGAGACGGGACCGGAACCGGAACCGGAGCTGAATCAACGCTTCGCGCTCTGCTGGGACCCCGATCTTTGCTACCGCAACGAACGGCTCGCGGCATGGGGGGTGCTTGGCGCGATCCCCCCGGCCGAGAATATCTTATTGTACGACCTGCACACGACGATGGCGCCGTTCTCGGGTGAGTTCTACCGGACGTTGCGCGATGTGCCGGATTGGCGATGGACCCTCAGCGAGCGGTTCGCGAGGGTCTTCGACCTCGGCGAGGTCACGGTCAATATCGAGCCGCATCCTCAGTATACGAACCGCAACCTGATGCGCGGGACGATCGAGCCGCGAGGTCGAAAGCCGATCGCCATCGACGATTACGGCGACGGTGCGCGACAGACATTCAAGCTGCTCGCGGGGCTGATAGTGCTCGTCGACCGGTGCCGATCCAGTGAGAATGGCTGGCTGCTATGGGAGGACCCGGAGCTATTTATGCACCCGTATCGGCTCGGAAAGTTGATCGACGAGGTCCTCGACATGATCGCCGGAACCAAGATCCAGGTGTTCGTCTCCACACAGAGCATCAACCTCCTCGGCGCGCTCGCTTCGCTCATCGCCGACGGCAAACTCGAGGAGGACTGGCTACGCACGTTCCGGCTCGACCTCGCCGAGGACGGACGAATGACCATCGAGAAGTTCTGGGGCAGCAGTATCGGGGATTGGCTCGAAGCGGGGTTCGACCCGCGGCTCCCGGACCAGGTCCGATACGAACTCCCGATCCGGTGCGAGCTGCGCCATCGGGAAGGTGAGAACCAGAATGTGGGAGATGAAGCAGAAAAGTGAACGATGTAAAAGGAGGTGAGATCATGGTCAGCGAGAATAGACCAAGTATTCTTGTACTTGGGGAAGGACCGACAGAATGGCGCGTCGCGAGCCAGCTGTTCAAACGTGGTCTGCTCCGCAATGCACAGTTCCTCAATCACGATCTTCGAAAAATATCGCAATATCTCTTTGGCAATCTCAACAAATTGAAAAAGGAACTGATCGCGAAGAACGAGAAAAAGGGGTACCTCATCAATCCGCCGGCGTCGGCCATTTTGGCGTTGATCGATCTCGAGGATCAGGATGGACCGCGCGGACCCATCCGTGAATTGGGGGACTATATTTCACGGTTCGATCCCGAATTCCAGTTCCAGCCACACGATCGATACGAGAATATTGTGCTCGGTCGTTTCCATGCCGAGTACCGCGAGACGACACTCCCACTCGTC
>CAZSUE010000746.1:0-2781 GCA_964609045.1 uncultured archaeon
ACCACCGGGACGACGAACGGGAGCACCTCTATTCGCTCGCGGAGCTCGAGCGCGACATTTCGCGCTTGGACGAGATCGGCAACTATCTCGCGATCATCGATACATCTGGGTATGAGCGCGAGGTCCGTGAGCTCCGGTCGATGCTGAAGCAGCCGGGTGAACTTGCGACCATCGAGGCGCAGTTCGATGCGCTCCAGCATCGGATCCGTGAGCGGAAGGAATCAGAGCGCCGCGAGCAGATACTGAGGAGCGCGGAGGTGCTCCGGAATGAGGGTTGGGAGGTCTCCTACCTCACCGATGCGAGCGCCGCGCCGATCGAGGAGCTGGAAGCACGGTTGCAGACCGTTCTCGACAATATCGTCGCCAACGAGAACTATCGCGAGCGGCTCGAGGAGATGGATATAAAGGGACACGAGGAGGAGGCGGAAGCGATCCGCGCGCTCCTTCACGACCCGATGAGCTGCGAGGATGTGAAAGCGGCGCTGGAGGCGCTGGAAGCGACGCTCGAAGCCGAGACCGAGGAACGACTCGGGTTGATGAAACGGCGCGAGCGGTGGAGGCATAAGGGCTACGATGTGTCCGTTCTCGACCATATCTTCTCCGAGGACCTCGCGACGGTCCGGGAAGTGATGGAACGGTTCGAGGCCAATATCGAGGCGCTGGAATCATTGGAGGCGGAGCTCAAGGAATTGGAGACGGGATGGTTCCCCGATGCGGCGAAGGAGCTGCGGCGGCTCATGAGGACGCCGTCGGAGATCGACCGTGCCCGGGAAGCGATGGATGAACTGAAAGTGCGCATTGCGGGTGAGCGCGCGGTACGGGATGAACTCTTCGACCAGCTCTTGGAGTACGCCGACGAGGGGTATGTGACGGACGAGGTCGAGCCCGCGTTGGAACACGAGTCGCTCGCGCGTGCGCAGGCGACGATGGCGGCGTTCGAGGACGATGTGGCGAAGTTGCGCAACCTGAGCCAGATACTGGAGAACCTCAACACGGTGGGGTATGAAGAGGAACGGGATGAGATCGAATCGCTATTGAAGGATCCGACCCAATTGAAAGAGGCGTCGCAGAGCATTCTCCTCCTCACGGAGATCCTCGAGCGCGAAGCTGCGAAGCGTGCGGAATTGGCGGAGGAAGCCCATGTTTGGTCCGAGGAAGGGTTCCAGCTCGGTGTGCTGGAGGAGAGCGATGCGCTACCACTGGCTGAGGTCAAAACGCTTCATGCGACCTATCGCGAGCGTGAACCGGCGATCCGAGAATTGGAGGAAACGCTCCGTTCGATGGAGACGTGGTGGCATCGTGAGGAGCGCGACGCATTTCTTGCGCGCGCCCGCACTTTCGCGGAATTTGAGTGGGTGAGTGAAGCGGTGGAGTCGCTACGGGAAGCGGTGGCGACGGAGGCGGAGGCGCGACGCGTGGCGCGAGCGCAGATCGACGCGTGGCGCGAGCGCGGGTACGATCTATCGTCGCTCGACGGTCTCTTCGAACTCGATGAAGCCACGGCGTTCGCGCAGCGGCTCGAAGCGTATGGCGCGGCCATCAAGCAGCTCGAAACGCTGCGTGAACGGCTCGGAGCGATGGATACCACGGGGTACGAACCGCAGGTGATCGAGGTTACGCCATTATTGAAGGACCCGGCGCGCGTCGCGGCGGCGCAACGGTGTATCGATGCGCTCGCGTCGACGATCGAGACCGATATCGAGGAGAAGACCGCGCTCCTCCAGCGGCGTGAGGAGTGGGAACGCGCGGGGTACGATACGCGCATGCTCGAGGATGCGATGTATGCGGATCTGGAGGAGACGAAGGCGGTGTTCGCGCGTTTTGCGGAGCGGGTGAATGTGCTGGAGGGGGTGAAGGAGCGATTGATGGACTATGCGACCGTCTGGTACCAAGACGAGCGGAATGCGTTATTGGAGCGGTTGGACGATCCGTGCGTTTTCGAGGAGCTGATGGGTGAGGTCGAGGCGCTCGAAGCGAAGCTCGTGGCGGAGCGTGAGGAGCGCGCGGCGTACGAGGACGAGCTCGATTCATGGGCGGATGCGGGTTACGATGTCACCGATGCGCGGCGTGCGCTGGATTTCGATCGTGCGGTGGTGGAAGAGACCTTTGCGCGGTATCGTGAGGCGATCGCGACCATGGAAGGGGCGAAGGCGGAGATGGCGGAGACCGCACCGTTGGGTAGTGCCGACACGCGGGAGACGATCGAGTTCCTCCTTTCCGACCCAGATATGGAGGAGGAGGTCATGGAACTTCTTACGCAGCTTCGTGAAGAGGTGGCGGCGGAGCGCGCCCGGCGCGACGCGCTTGGCGAGGTCGTCGAAGGGTACCGCGCCGATGGCTGGGTGGTCTCCGTGTTGGAAACGGCGCTGGAGGAGGAGGAAGAGCTATCTACTGTGGAAGCGGCGTTCGAGCGGTATGAGAACGGTATCGGTATTATCGGGCGCGTTCGCGACGAATTGCCCGGGCTCGAGACGCCGCTCTTCGCCTCCGAGATCGAGGCGCTCGAAGAGATGTGCGACGACCCGTCGCGAGCCGAGGTGCTGGAGAAGCGGTTTCGGTCGCTGGAATCCGAGATCACCTATGTGCAGACGAGGGAGCGGACGCTTAGGACCATGCTCCGACCGCACCGTGAGAAAGGGTACGATGTTTCGGCACTGGAGGCTGCGATCACGCCCGAGGCGCTCCGCGAAGAGTTCGACACGCTGATCGAGCGCGCGACGTGGGTGGGGAAGCGGATCGAGGCGGCAGAGCAGCTGAAAACGGAGCTTGCAGCGCTCCCCG
>CAZSUE010000747.1:0-2770 GCA_964609045.1 uncultured archaeon
GATGCATACAACGCCACGCGCATGGCCATGGAACTTGGGGGCGATGTGGGGACGATCGACCCCGAACTCCAGTGCTTCGTGATGAATAAGAGCGTCGATGTCGATGCGGGGACGGTAACGCTCGAAGGATCGGCATGGTCGCGGACCAGTGCGCCGTCGAGCATCGATCGCGTCGAACTTAGAATCGATAACGGGAGCTGGCGGAGCAGATGGGTCGAACTCATCGACGGCGATGAGGACGATGCGGCCAATGCGAGCCGCTATCGTCGCTGGCGCGCATCGATACCGACGAGCAGCATCGGTAAGGGGAACCATACCATCGAAGTCCGATCCGTTTCCGGTGAATCGTACTCGCTCGTATCCGAGACGCCATTGCAGGTCCAATCGGTGGTCATCGTGGAGGAGCGCGCGGTGGTGGGCGGCTGGACCATCGCCGGTATCGTCATCGGCGCCATCGTCGCCGTCGCCGGTGTCGTCCTCTATCTCAAGTGGCAGAAGAAGAACGAGAGCGAAGATTGAGAAAGTCCAAACGCGACGCTGGCTGAGCCAGCCCTAGAGGTGCGTGCGGCTTCCCGACCTGCGTTGGCCAGACCGCGCTACTGAGCCAGCCCTAGAGGCGCTGGCGGGCCCTCGACCTGCGTTGGCCGGCACCCGCTGCTGAGGCAGCCCTAGAGGCGCGGACTGGTTCTCGACCTGCGTTGGCCGGCACCCGCTGCTGAGGCAGCCCTAAAGGCGCGTATGGGTTCTCGACCTGCGTTGGCCAGACCGCGCTGCTGAGGCAGCCCTAGAGGCGCGTGTGGGTTCTCGACCTGCGTTGGCCGGCACCCGCTGCTGAGTTGGCCAGTGCGACCCACCGCCCACTGGCACGGCCAGAGGTTTTAGCACAAAGAGCTAATTTTATGGGGCAACTTAAATGGCCAGGTGCGCGAGCTGTTGCTTCAGCTCGCAGTGATCCCAATACCTTCTTTTTCCTTCTTTCCTTCGCGTCCATTCGCGGTTCAAATGGGGGGCGGAGGGCTCCGTGCCCTCGTCCTCCTTCTTGAGCTCTGTGTTGTGAAAACCTGCGTCCTCACCAGCCATTTGAAGTAAACCTGCACCCCCGCCAAGTAGAAGATCGAGTTCGAATAACCTCGCTTCACCAACCCCTTTAGAACGACCCACCCTTCTCTCCCTCTTCATCTGCGTGATACCGCGTTCGTCAGCGGTTCAAACGGGGCGGGGGTGGTTCTCTTTCCACACAGCAACGTAGGGGCGACCGGTTGCTGACGAGCCCGGCACATCACCGGTGAGTACTGGCCTGCGGGTGTCGCTATTTCGGTGATCGCGGTGGGCGTTTCGAGCCAGCGCTCGCGGTACCCCGCGCTGCTTGGCGAGCTGGTAGGGTCCTTCGTGCGCATAGGTGTGGCGTGGTTCGGGCGGAGGAACAGGGAAGGAACGGGGAGCGGGATGGGAGCACGGGAAGAGGCCGACATTCCAACCATAAAGAAACGGAAGCCATCAAATTGAGAGGAATTCGAACGATATCCTTTTATCGTGCAGGAATGAAGAACTCAATGGAAGCTTCTTGGACCGATCGCAAGGATGATCGGTATGACATATCTCGGTGTGGCAAGAGAAGAGCACGGGAAAGTCACGATGCCCGATCTGTTCTTTTCGCGAGCCGCTATTGATTCCTGAACAGATCATTGAGGAGACATGCGGTGCGCACGGAAAGCCAACCGATCTCTTCCCCACCGTTAGCGTGAAGGTCAACTTCCTGAGAAGAGAAGACCTCCTCCATCGTCGTGAATGGTGACACAGGGGGAGTGAATTGGCCGATATGGAAATAATCTCACGAACACCTGCGAGAGAGATCGAAGCAGAAACAATAATGATGATCGCAGAGATTACAGAACTGAAAAACCAATTAGTAGAGGTATTATCGAAATACGGTGCCAAAAAACCGGATGAGATCGAAGGCAAGATTATTGCTGGCGAGATTACCGAGCACCCGTCCTACGAAGATTACCTTTCGGCATTATCGTACGAGCAAGAGGTAATAGTAACTGAAAGAACGACTTCTGAGTGCGATCGAGGAGATCAGCCGTATATGAGGTCGTTGGAACGATACAAAACCTGTGCGAAAATCGCAGAGAACGAATTCAGCGATATTCTGAAAGACCCACCCATGGTCTTTGAAGACGGCGTTCACTTGCTATTGAGAGCAGTCGAAGCAGCGCTGAGCTCGGAAGGTTTCGAAATGCGAAATCTTTCTCCCCTTTTTAGATAGATTCCTCGGAAATTTTCATTCCTACCGTGATTGGAGGCGTTCCTTCGCTTTGAGATGGCTCACATAGCGGTATACCTCCGCCGACTCATATGGTATGCTCCCAAGTGCGGGCGGCGAATATGTTGCCCCTCCGGCAATAAGTTAACATAACGCCGCCAGATGCGACGGGGGGCCAAAGGTAGAGAAACATTGCCAAAGCTGAAGTACCATCGCCAAAGCTGAAGAAACTATAAATTTTCGCATCGGCATGTGACGGCTGAACCACCCAGCCACACATCACCTCTTGGTGAGACCATGCTCCGTCATCGTTCACGCACGGAACAGACGCTTCGAGATCAGGGCCAGCGAGTGTTTTTGGTCACAATGATCGTTCTCCTCAGCGCATCGACGCTCCTCGGGCTGACGGTCCAATTCGCCCCCCACGGGGATGCCGTGGAGACTGACGCAACCGGCGCTGGGACGGAAGTTACCCGCGCCAGCACCGCGCGTTGCGTGCTCGTC
>CAZSUE010000748.1:0-2766 GCA_964609045.1 uncultured archaeon
TGGGTACTGTGCGCGTTGCCGCCGTTTAATACGATGCGGAACGCACCATGATACAGATCGCTTTGAGGGTATATAAGCTCGATCGTGGGGTCAGTGAAAGTATTCCGACGGTCGAGAGTGAGGGAGAGGGGTATCGGGTTGATGCATAACCCACCGCTTTATGCAACAAGCCGATAGGTGGGCCAGCGTCCATGAGAAGTGGTGACCCCGCATCGCGTTCGGCGCGCCGCTCACCTCACCCCGGTGCCCACGGGATCGAACAGTAGGGACAGCGTCGAACATGCTTTGCGCGGCCGAGAAAATAGGTGCGGCCACAGAAACAGACGACCATGGCGATGCCGGGGTTGATCTCGCGCTTCGAGAGGTAGCAATAGACGGCGCGCTCGGCGCTATTTAGCGTGGTGAGGAACGATAGGGGGACGGGCGACTCGTCGCGCTCCAGCTCCTCTGCCAATGCACGGAGCGCTGTTTTCAACCGCGATCGGGGGTATCGGCTCAGCGCCGCCAGCATGCGGAACGCGACATAGCGTACTGCGATCGGCGCCTCCGCATCGAGCGCACGCGCTTCCAGTGTTTCTGTCGCGATCCCATTCGGTCGTTCTCGCGCGTACGCGGCGAGCGCCCGTGTAATGCCATGCACATGCTCGACCGCCGCGGCAGTCTCTAGCGAGAGACGGATGGCGCTCATGGTCCTTTCGACGGTTTCGTCCGCCTCGGATGCTGACACCTCCACCGCCCTCTCCGCTCCATCGTTCGTTCCTCCTTCTCCAGCGCGTTCGGTCCAATACCGCTCCAGTGCCTCTGCAATAATGGCCGGTGCGGTTGTAGTTGTGGTTGTTGCGCCCCGCTCGAAACCGGCGGGTCCGAGCTGTTCTTCCAACCCCTGGATCAATAGGATGAAATCGTCGCGTTGCGAGCGCGTATGGTCCATCAGCTCGGCGATGAGCGCTCCCACCAGCGGCTGCAGCTCGCTGTTGGGTTCATCCAGCAACGGCCAGACCATCCCCCGCTCGAAACACTCCGGGCGACGGTGGACGACCTCGCCCAAGGTCAGATACGCCCAGTAGCGCACCGAGGCGCTGTCCTCCTTTGCAAGCGCGTAGATCGTCCCCATAGGAAGCTCCTCGACCGCGCGTACCGACGCGATGCGTGCGAGCGTTTGCGCAGCCCAGTACTGGTCGTGTGAATCGGCCCGGAAGAGGAACGGCTCGATGGCGCGCACCGGTAACAGCGCGGGCCGTCGCTCCGCCAAACGCTCGAAGAGATGCGCAATACGCGAAAGCACCATATCCTCGGCGGCGGTCCCGCGCGCGTCCCCTCCCTCCTCTAATCTAACCCCCATCGCGTCTTCATCCATTACCGACTCGATATGCTCGAGCACCGTATCGAACGCTGCCAGCGTCGTATCCAAGGCGTGGTCCACCACCGCGACCAATACATCGAGCACCGCCACCCGAATAGATGCCTCAGCGTCCTCGAGGAGCGTGGCAAGCGCTACCACCGGAACCTCGTCCGGGTTTTGGCCCGCGACGCGACGATAGACATCGAGCACCTCGATGGAGGACGGCGCCGACACCATTTTCCCCCTGTCGATGGTGCCCGCCGCGGTTGGCCCGTGCACCGCGGCGCGCAGCAGCGCGAGGAGCCAGGCGTTCAGTTCCTCATGCGCCTCCGCAAGAAGCAGGGTGATCGTCTGGGCGCATCGGCTTCGCACATGCGGGTTCGGATCGGCAAGAAGCCGGGAGAGGGTTGCGGGAGGGATGGAAAAGGAACGCTCACGAGCACCGGCATCTCGCGCCGCTCCTCGGTCGCCATCGGGTGCGCCATCGGGTGCGCCATCGCATCCGTCATCCCCCAGCTCTACGTCCGCGGTGGCGGGTTCGCCAACACGATGGGGCGCAGTGTGATGGACCGTGATCCAGCTGAGATCGACCCACCCCCGCTGGGCGATATCGTAGAGTAATTTCGTGGACGCGAATCGTACCCATTCATCGTCGTCCTCCAACCGCTCCACCGCTGTCGAGACCATATCGTCAAACTGCTCGGCTCTCGTATCCAAGCTCGCTTCTACCACCCGAACGATCACCTCGACCGACCAGTACCGAACATGAACATCGCGATGCACCGCGAGGATGGCCAGCCGCCCCAGGAGTTGATCCACATCCACCAGTTCCAAAAGGCCAAGAAAGTGGTCCGCATCGATGCCGACTAACGCACGTAACCGCGCGGTGAGCACCGCGCCGTCGGCACTCGACAAAAGAGCGGTGAGCGCGGTGCGATCATCCCTCTCGACGAGCGATTCGAGATCGGCATGAGAGCGTACAACGACCATAACGCCACGGTCCGGGCCACGAAGCGACCGTTATATCAAAGCCCCGATCGTTCGACCGCACGCCGCATGCGTTCGACCCTTTTACAATGTTTCCCATCGCATCGATCGCTCGAACGCTGCTCGCCAGACTACATCGTGGCAGCTCGTACCTCGCGCCCCGTTTCATCGAAAAACCACACGACGACACAATGGGTCAAAGGCCAATTCTAGCACTTCCCATTATTGAGAGGCCAGAGAAGTCAGAGAGGTCCGATGGAGTACGACCGGTTTGGTCTGGTTTGGTATGAAAAACATGGGGGACGGGGGGTTGGAAAACGGGGGGACGGGGGCCGCCCCACCCCCGATCGTTTTCCATATGCTTTATGGTGCTACAATTGTATTTGGTTTGGTTTGGTTTGGTTTGGTTTGGTTTGGTTTGGTTTGGTTTGGTTTGG
>CAZSUE010000749.1:0-2766 GCA_964609045.1 uncultured archaeon
GAGGAGCCGAGCATCACCCCCATCGAAGACGGGCCGTTGACAGTGAAGGACCTCGAACGATTCACCAACTCGCGGGCCGAACCGATCGAGACGAAGCCAGTGATGGCGTTATGCCGTTGTGGCGCGTCGAAGAACAAACCGTTCTGCGACGGATCGCACCGTGCCATCGATTTTCACTCCGAACCCGCCGAGGAGCGATCCGACGAACGGCGCGAGCGCGACGCCGCGGCGATCACGATCCACCACGACCGCGCACACTGTTCGCAGTCGGAGTATTGTACGACCGAACTCCCCGCCGTCTTCCGCAAGGGGCAAGAGCCATGGATCGAAGGCGACGCCGATCGAGCGCTGCCCGAGGCGGTCAAACGCGTCATTGAGCGCTGTCCATCCCGCGCACTCACCTATAGCGCGCGCACCCATGGGCAACAGCCTCACCTCGGCGACGCCGATGACGACACCAACGCGGAGGATGTGGAGGATGCGGAGGATGTGGAGGATGTGGAGGATGTGGAGGATGCGGAGGATGTGGAGCCAGCGATCCACATCGCGCGCAATGGGCCGTATTGCGTCTGCGGCGGTGTCAGACTCGAGGATGCCGATCATACTCCGCGCGACCCCGAGCATTATACACTCTGCCGCTGCGGTCGGACCCATCATCCGCCGTTCTGTGACGGCGCACATTGGTATGCTGCGTTCAAGGACGACGAAGCGGCGACCATTACCGCTGCGAACCGTGTTGACGCGCGCGGCGAAAAGGAGTGGGTCAAGGTGGCAAAGACGGGCGAGCTCGAAGCCGGCGAGAAGAAGGCGCTCCTCATCCACAACCGGCAGATCGTGCTCTCCCGGATCGGCGATGAATACGGTGCCATCGACGGTATCTGCACGCATCAGGGCGGACCGTTGAAAGACGGACCGCTCGATGATGGAGTGCTCCGATGCCCCTGGCACGGTCATGGGTTCGACCCGATCACCGGCAAAGCGCTTGGGAGCGACCCGGATGTCAAGGCCTTCACGGTTAAACAGCGCGAGGACGGGATCTATCTCGAGATCGAGCCCGAGGCGGAACGAAGCTGGACGGTGAGCCATGTCGTGGCCGAGACCATGGTGAACTGGGGCATCGAGCATGTGTTCGGGATGGTGGGGCATTCGAACCTCGGCCTCGCCGAAGCGATCCGCGTGCAAGAGGAGCGTGGGAATATGCAATATATCGGCATTCGGCACGAAGGCGCCGCTGCCTTCGCATGCGCCGGGTACGGAAAGGTGACCGGACGCCCCGCCGCCTGTCTCACCATCGCCGGGCCGGGCGCGACCAACCTCCTCACCGGGCTCTGGGATGCGAACATGGACAAGACACCGATCCTCGCGCTCACCGGCCAGATCAGTTCACAGTTCCTCGGCCCGGGGGCGTTCCAAGAGATCGATCTGCATGCCGCGTTCGAGGCGGTGGCCGGTTTTAGTAAGAAGATGCTCAGTGACAGCAACCACCCGGAACTGATATCGCTCGCGCTGAAGAACGCCATCGTCACGCGCCAGGTCGCACATCTCATCGTCCCCGCGGAGGTCCAGGTCCAGGATGCGGGCGTCACCGCACCGGCGCATCCGGACGGACGGCTCAGCGAGATCTGTATCGCCCCGCCGCCGAGTGCGCTGCAGCTCGCCAGAGAGCGACTGGCACACGCGCGCCGGCCCACCATCATCGTCGGGTACGGCGCGCAAAACGCAATGGGCGCGATCATCGCCCTGGCCGAGCGGCTCGACGCGCCGATACTTACCACCTTCAAGGCGAAGGGGCAGATTTCGGACCACCACCCGCTTGGATGCGGTGTGCTCGGGAAGAGCGGTACGCCGGTCTCGAGCTGGTTCATGAACAACGCCGACCTCCTCATCGTGTTCGGTGCGTCGTTCGCGCAGCATACCGGCATCGACAAGACGAAGCCGCTGATCCAGGTCGATTTCGATCGCATGGCGCTCGGGAAGTTCCATGCGGTGGACACACCGATATGGGGCGAGGTGGGCGTCACCGCGAAGCAGCTCCTCGAGCAGCTCCCCGGATCGCTCGAAAGCATCAACTGCCGAGACGAGATCGCCGAGCGCTGGCAGCAATGGCGCGCGGAAAAAGCGCGGCGTGCGGCGCTGGAAAGCGACGACGGGCTCCCATCTGCGTTCGTCATCGCCACGCTCGAAACGGTGGCGCCACCAGACGCGCTCTTCAGCCTCGATGTCGGGGACAATACCTACGCGTTCGGGCGGTATTTCGAATGTAGGGGTCAGCGCGTGATCCTCTCCGGCTATCTCGGCTCGATCGGGTTTGCGTTCCCCGCCGCTATGGGGGCCTCCCTCGCCCAACGCCAGCGGCCGGTCATATCGTTCTCCGGTGACGGCGGATTCGCGCAGTATCTCGCAGAGTTCAATACAGCGGTGAAATACGATATGGATATCACCCACATCCTCATGAACAACGGCGAACTCGCAAAGATCACCAAGGAACAGCGCGAAGAGCGGTGGCCGGTCTGGCAGACCGATCTCAGCAACCCGAACTTCGCCGAATACGCACGCGTCTGCGGCGGCTACGGCGTGCGCGTGGAGCACAAGAACGAGCTGGAGGAGGCGCTGACCGACGCCATCGCCCATCGCGGCCCCGCGCTCGTCGAGGTCATCGCCGATCCGGAACTGAACTGAATTGGTATGTAAAGAGGGAGGGTTAGCGGTGTGCGGGGAGCGGTTAGCGGTGTGCGGTTAGCGGGGAGCGGTGTGCGGTTAGCGGGG
>CAZSUE010000750.1:0-1396 GCA_964609045.1 uncultured archaeon
CGGTGTGTGGGTGGTGAATATCGTCCCTGCGCGCGTGACCTCGAACGCTTCGTCGAAGCTCAGTCGCCCAGTCTCCATCAGCCACCGTATCCGTTCGAGGATCAAGAACGCGGAATGCCCCTCGTTCATATGATAGATCGCCGGGTCCAGCCCCAGCGTGCGGAGCACGCGCACGCCGCCGATGCCGAGTACGATCTCCTGTTTGATGCGGAGACAGCTGTCACCGCCGTAGAGTTCGTCGGTAATGTCCTGGTCGGCGCGCGCGTTACGGGGAATATTCGTATCGAGGAGGTAAAGCCAGTTCCGCCCGATCGCCAACGACCATACCTGCGCGTAAACGGTGCGATCGGCGATGGGTATCTCGATGACCAGCGGGTCGCCCCCTTCGTCGCTCACCAGTTCCACCGGGAGGTTATAGAAATCGTTCACCGGGTATTTTTCGGCCTGCCAGCCATCCGCGTTGAGATATTGTGAGAAGTACCCCTTCTGATAGAGGAGCCCGACGCCTACCAGCGGCACCCCGAGTTCTGCGGCGGATTTCAGATGATCGCCCGATAAAATCCCCAGCCCACCCGAGTAGTTCATGAGACATTCGGTGAGGCCGTATTCCATGGAAAAATACGCGATCCGTGGCGCGCCTCTCTTCTTTTGAGCAGCATCCACCGACGCTGCAGCCCCTGCATCCTCCTCCGACGCAGATGCCGACTCGGCCGCTGCACGATCGGCACTCGCGCCCGTATCAGGCACGCTGGTCGACGCCCATCGCGTCTTCTCGAACCAACTCAGATCGGTCATGTATGCACTGAACCGACGGTAGGTGCGATCGAGATGGCTCATGAAGCCGTCGTCCGCGACAAGCTCCTCGAGCCGGTCCTGGGAAAGGCTGCCGAGCATCGAGACCGGGTTGTGGTTGGCCTCTTCCCACAGCTCGCGGTCCATGCGTCGAAAGAGGTCGATCGCCTCTCGGTTCCAGCTCCACCAAATATTGTAGGCGAGGGTATTTAGCCGTTCCAATTCTTTCGGGAGCGACGGGGTGATCGTGAAGGTCTGAATGGGGCGCATACTCATCCTCTCTCGTGATCGATCGATCGATGGCAAGGGTGACGAAACGCGTCATTGCATAAAAATGCAGTGGCGCCCGCTCGAGACGCGTTTGAACGGGCTGCGGTCATCTCCCCCCCATGGGTCCGTGCCCGAATGAGCCAGAGCGAACGAGAAATGAAATGAAATGAAATGAAATAAAGCCTCCAAGATACAATACAAAAGCTAAAATACGATGGCGCGCCAACGCGGCAGTGATCGTAGTTATCTCGCGAGGTCAAACGGGCGGACTCGCTCGTCTGGTCCGATCGCGCTATCAATTTCCATTACCGACGGATTGTGATCGCCCAATGAC
>CAZSUE010000750.1:1406-2764 GCA_964609045.1 uncultured archaeon
ACGATGCATCGCTCCGGTACCGCCAATCTCCCGCTGCACGGCGGAAAAGCACCGCGCTGGCTCTTTACGCGCATGGTCCAGCTCGCGCGCGGCATACTCGATATCATGGTGGATGAGTTCGGTGGCGAGACCGTCCTCGAACGGCTCGCCGACCCGTTCTGGTTCCAATCGCTCGCATGCGTGCTCGGGTTCGATTGGCACAGCAGCGGCACCACCACCGTCACCTGCGGCGCGCTCCGCGAAGCGCTCGTCCCCCACCGACACGGTATCGCCTTACTGGGCGGCAAAGGGAAGGCCGCCACGGCAGTACCACACCAGCTCGAGGACGCCGGCGATACACTCGGGCTCTCCACCGCAACGCTCGACGCGCTCGAACACGCCAGCCGCATTACCGCCAAAATCGATAGCGCGGCGGTGCAGGACGACCATCAGCTCTATCACCACGCCATGGTCCTCACCGAGTCCGGCTCGTGGCTGGTGATCCAGCAGGGGATGAACGATCGGACGCGCTACGCGCGGCGGTACCATTGGTACAGCGCACATGTGGACGAGTATATCGACGAGCCGCACGACGCGATCCTCGGCAAGCACCTCGATATGCCAGTGCTCGATATGTGCGCCCGTCCCAGCGCGCCCATCCGCGATACCTCCGTGGACCTCGTCTGCGATAACCCGACCCATCTCAGGTCGACGCTCGAACGCACACGGCTCGAGAGGGCACAGCGGACGCTGGATGAGTTCCAACCGCGATCGGTGGCACCCTCCCAACCGTGCTATGCACCCACCGCACCGCGGTTGGATATGCCCTGGCGGATCAACTGGGACGCGCTCAAACGCGCCTACGAGTTCCAACCGCGCGATTACGAGGCGCTCCTCCTCCAACCCGGGATCGGGCCCAAGAGCGTGCGGGCGCTGGCGCTGGTGGCGGAACTGGTCTACGGCGAGAAGGCGAGCTGGGCGGATCCGGTCAAGTTCTCCTTTGCCGTGGGTGGGAAGGACGGAGTGCCGTATCCCGTGGACAGGACGGTAATGGACGAGACCATCGCGCTCCTCCGTGCGGGTATCGATCGCTCATCGCTCACCGGCACACCCCGACGGCGTGCGCTGGATCGGCTGCGGCGGTATGTGCCACCGGATCATTGCGAACGGTAGCAGAACGGTAGCAGTTGGGGAGGAAGGATCCTAACGCACCTCCAAGCTGGCTGGCGACATTAATACAGAAACAATAAAACAAAAACTCCTCTTTGTGAGGTTTCTGGAGGAGTTATCGTCTTAGGGAAGGCAACTGAAAAACAGCGTGGGTGGGGCGGCCCCAGTTCCCCCGTCGCGCCATTCCTCGCTTCGCTCGGAGTCAGCGT
>CAZSUE010000751.1:0-2764 GCA_964609045.1 uncultured archaeon
CCGCATGCTGTAAGTGGCCGGAGGCGAGTTGGCTGGTTGCGATTGGCCAACGCTTCTAGGGTTGCGTCAGCGCACCACGATCTGCTGAGCCACGTTGGGAACGACGCGCGCAGACTGGCCAGCGCTTCTAGGGCTGCCTCAGCGCGCGATGCTCTGCTGAGCCAAGTCAGGAACTGCGCGCGCAGCTTGGCCAGCGCTTCTAGGGCTGCATCAGCGCACCAAGATCTGCTGAGGCATGTCGGGAACGACGCGCGCAGCTTGGCCAGCACTTCTAGGGCTGCCTCAGCGCACCACGATCTGCTGAGGCAGGTCGGGAACGACGCGCGCAGCTTGGCTAACACTTCTAGAGCTGCGTCAGCGCCAAGCATCTGCTGAGCCATGTCGGTATCCGATCGTTTGCCACCACGAAAACGGTTATATATTTATAGCACCGCCACGTCAGGGTGAACCATCGCGATCGTACCAGCGTGGACCGTCATGGTCGTACTCACATCCAGCACGGTTCGAACGGTACAATATGCATTCATACACCTACATTTGGAGGAATTCGAACATGGACTGGGGCATGAAGAACCGACTATCGAAGATCATTCAACCGAAGACTGGCCGCACCGTGATGCTCGCCGTGGACCATGGCTATTTTATGGGCCCGACCACCGGCCTCGATATATTCGAAGAGATGGTGACGCCGCTGTTACCGTACGCCGATGTCCTCATGCCGACGCGCGGCGCGCTAAGGAACTATGTCGACCCGCAGACCGACACGCCCATCGTGCTTCGCGTCTCCGGCGGCACCAGCATCCTCAGTAAAGAGCTGCTCCACGAGGGGTTCATCGTCGATATCGAGGACGCCATCCGGCTCAATGTCGCCGGGCTCGCATGGTCGGTCCTCGTCGGCGCGGATTTCGAGCGCGATACGCTCCTCGGGTTCGCCAAGCTCTGCGACCTCGGCCAGCGCTACGGCATCCCCGTGCTCGCCGTGACCGCCGTCGGCAAGGAGATGACCCGCGACGCGCGCTATATGTCGCTGGCGTCGCGCATCGCCGCTGAACTCGGCGCGCAGATCGTCAAGACCTACTATGTGGAGAACTTCGAACGCGTCATCGAGACCTGCCCGGTACCGGTGGTCATCGCCGGCGGCAAGAAGATTCCGGAGGCGGACGCGCTGGAGATGGCGCATAACGCCATCGCCGCCGGCGCCATCGGCGTGGACATGGGCCGCAATATCTTCCAGTCAGAAGACCCTGTGGCCATGGTCCAGGCGGTGCGTGCCGTGGTGCACGACGACTACTCGCCCGAGGACGCGTACGAGCTCTTCAACGAGTTGAAAAGCTGAGGCGCTCCGTGAGACCGTGCTTCGAACGCCACCCAGTACCTCGCAGACCAATTTATCCTGAGGCAACAGTATGCGTGTGGCAATGTATTATAGGAACGACGATGTGCGGATCGAAGAACAGCCGACCCCCGCCATCGGGCCGGGCGAAGTGCTGATGCGCATCGAGGCCAGCGGTATCTGCGGTTCCGACACCATGGAATGGTACCGCATCCACCGCGCGCCGCTCGTGCTCGGGCACGAGGTGGCCGGCGTGGTGGAGACGGTCGGCGACGGCGTCGAAGCGTTCGAACCCGGCGACCGCATCGTCGCGTCGCATCATGTCCCATGCAATACCTGCCGCTACTGCCGCAACGGCCATCATACCTCATGCAAGACCCTCCAGAGCACCACATTCTATCCCGGTGGGTTCGCAGAATTTGTCCGGCTCCCCGCCATCAATGTCTCCCGCGGCGTCTACCCCATCCCCGACAGCCTCTCGTTCGAGCAAGCGTCGTTCGCCGAGCCGCTGGCATGCGTGCTCCGCGGCCAGAATATCGCCGGCGTGGAACCGGGCGCCAGCGTCCTCGTCATCGGCAGCGGGCTCTCCGGGATCCTCCACATCGCGCTGGCCAAGACACGCGGCGCGAGACGCATTATCGCCACCGACCTCCAGCCGTACCGGCTCGAGGCCGCAGCGCGGTTCGGCGCGAAGGTCACGCTCGAAGCCGGTGCGGAGCTCCAAAAACGGCTCCGCGCGGCGAACGACGGGCGCCTCGCCGATCTCGTCATCGTCACCGTCGGCGCGAAGGCGCCCATGGAAGAGGCGCTCCATTGCGTGGAGCGCGGCGGGACCGTCCTCTTTTTCGCGCCCACCAGCCCCGGCAAGACCATCGCGCTCCCGTTCAATGACATCATGTGGGGGCGCGATATCACCATCACCACCACCTATGCCGGCGCGCCCGACGACCATTTCACCGCCCTCGAACTGATCCGCGCCGGACGCGTTCCCGTCGAAGAAATGATCACGCACCGGCTCCCGCTCGCCGAGACCGGCGAAGGGTTCAAAATGGTGGCCGCAGCAGAGGACTCGCTCAAGATTATCGTCGAACCGCAGCGCTGAAACTGAAACGAACGCAGCGGGGAAAACTGTTTCGAACGCCCTTCGTACTATCGCAGATAAGTTCTAGACATGCGTCAGCCAGGGCCGCGCGGCTGAGGTAGCGCTAGAGGCGCGGGCGGGTTCTCGACCTGCGTCAGCCAGACCCCGTTGCTGAGGCAGCGTTAGAGGCGCGGGCGGGTTCCCGACTTGCGTCAGCCAGATCGCGCTGCTGAGCCAGCCTTAGAGGCGCGGACGAATCCTCGACTTCGTATAGCCAGGTTGCGCTGCTGAGGCCGCCCTAGAGGCGCGTGCGGGTTCTCGATCTGCATTGGCCAGGCCGCGCTGCTGAG
>CAZSUE010000752.1:0-2761 GCA_964609045.1 uncultured archaeon
GGAGGGGGTCCCGCACATCGAGAACGACCGCATGGCGGGCCGATGCGTCGTCGGCGTTACTGTCGACGGTTGGTTGTGGTTGTGGTTGTGGTTGTGGTTTTCGTTTTGGTTGGGGTCGAGTGTGTCCGCGTCAGCAGGCTGCAATGCGATATTGACCGATGTGTTGGACCGCATCGTATCGGAATGGGGCTCCTCCTCCGTATCCTCCTGCTGCACCCTTTCGTTCGCATCGGTGCGGGCGGGGGCGCGTTGCGAATGAGAGTGAGAGTGAGATCGAGAAGAGAACGAATGAGCATCCTGGGGCGGACCCGTTGTCCGACGCTGGCTGGTTCGTTGTCGCATTTTCGTCCGCCGAGCATGGAGCGCCTCGCGTCGACGATCATCGTCCATTTCAAAGATCTTCTTGATCGGGCCGCGTTTGACAGAGTAGATATCGTAGATCGACAGCCCGATGAGCATGAACATCGCGGTCCAGATCGGGAGGAGCACGGCGAGGAACGCACCCATCATCGACCCGTGATAGATCAGCGCCATGTTCTTGGTAGGCTTCTCGACCCGTCGCGACCCGATCATGAACGCCATGATGACGCTGACGACGATGGCACCGATGAGGAGGAGGAGATAGGTGGTATCGGGGTAGATCGGCGGCCGCGCGAGCTTGTAGAGCATGAGCGGATCGTGGTACGGTGTCATTCGGAGATAGATGTCGAGCCATGGGAAGACGGCGAGGGTGATGAGCGAATCGCCGAAAAAGAAGAAGATGAACCCGCCGACGAGCCCGAAGGTAACGCCGAAGAAGGTGCGCAGCGTGATGCGCTTGCGGTATTTGAAGAGGAGATAGATGAAGAACCCGCCGATGCTCGCGGCGATGAGAAATATGAGCGCGTTGAGCGCGCCGGCGGTGGCACCGCCTTCGTCTTCGGAAAAAACGGTGGCACTGATCGAGATCTGGGCGGCGTAGGTGATATAGACGAGGAGCGCGGCTGCGAGGATGACGACGATGATCGGGAGGAGCGATCCGAGCTGCTGGAGGAAGCGTTCGGTTTTCTGGTTTTCTCCACTTCTGAACGCCCGCGACTTTTGGCGCCACGCCTCACTTGATCTTCCCTTCGATGGATCGGTTCCCACGGTCCTCGCTCCTTCGCTTCCAGTCAGTTCTTTTCGGTGGTAGCTATCATGGCTGCAGTATTCGTTTTCAATGCCCCGGTTAGTCGGGGGGCCGTCCTCATTCGATCCTCCCCTTCTCACCGCAAAATGGGCAGGTGACAACGGTCGGGCGCTCGGAGCGGTAGACGGTGATCTCTTTACCACAGAGATGGCACCGGATCTGCTCGGACTCGGTCCAGTCGACGGTCGGCCCCGAGGTTGTGTCGGTTACGGTGGTGGGGCCGCCCTTTTCCCAATAGAGTCGATCGCGCGGTGTGACGACATTTTGCTCGCCACAGTAGGGGCATGCGACGACATCCTCTTCCCCGAAAGGGACGGACCTCCCGCAGAGCGTGCAGTTGATCGCTGGCGCCAGCGGTTCCACCTCAGCCGGTGTGGTCTCACGGGCGCTCTTCGTTTCCAGTTCTTTGGTCATTTTCGCGCCGACCCCCCTTCCTTTCAGCGCCTTCTGCGTCTGCTCCTCGTCCTTCTTCTCCTTCTTTACAATACGCGGTTTGGGTACCGACGCGCGTCGGGGAGGGCGTGGCGGGAACGGGCTCGATGGCGGTGGCGAAGGATATGGCCCCGCCGACCCCGTCTGGGGCGCGTGATCATACGGTACCATGGGCGCGGCGCCGGGGGAAGTGAACGAGGGGGGTGCACCACGATCGTGTGATCGATGTTGGCCCGGGCCCATGCCGGGCGGGTGTGGTGCCGGTGCGGTAGGTTGGCCCGACGACGGTGGCCGACGCGCACCTAAGGTCTGCGCCTCACCCGGGCGCTGTGGTCCCGGTTCGGTCCTTTGATCGCTGGGGCTGCGGTAGACGAAAATGAAGATGATAATGATGGCGACGATCACGCCGACGACGATGATGATGGCGATCCATGCGCTGGTGGTAAGCGCGCCCTCGTTCTCGCCGGTGCCCTCTTTTTCGTCGGTCTCGTCGCCCATGCCGCCGTTCTCGTCGCCGGTGCCGCCGTTCGTACCACCTTCTGCCGCACGAACGCGGATCGGCTGGCGGAGGTCGTCGCCGAGCACGGTCACCTCCACGGTGTGCGATCCCGCCGTGGGGTTCCAGTTCATGGTGAACTCGGTGGTGGACATGGCGGCGACCTCGCCCCGTTGCTGGCCGATGGTCTCGTCGTCGACGAGGAAGGTCACGGTGACACGGTCGATACTGGCATAGCCCGCATTCCTGATCTTGGCGGTGATGATCACTTCCTCGTCGGCGTGCGGTTGGGCGGGTTCGAAGTTGATCGTGTCGATGGAGAGTTCGATGCCGGTGATGATGACGGTCACCTCGCGATAGACGGTGGTGTCGCCGTCGGAGACGCCCACCGAGACCGTATAGGTGCCAGTGCGCACATATTCGTGCTCCACTTCGATACCGCGGCCGTTGGTATTGTCGCCGAAATCCCAGAAGTAGGAAAGACGATCGCCGTCCGCGTCGGAGGAGGACTCCGCGGAGAAGAGGATCGCGCCGGGGAGGACCTCGTCGCCCTCTTCGGGGCCGAATACCGCGTTGTTCGCCGGCTGGTCGATCCTCGCGACGGGGGGCGTGTTCTTCACCGTGGTCTCGGCCGATGCGGAGGGCCCGTCGACGATACCGTCGTT
>CAZSUE010000753.1:0-2756 GCA_964609045.1 uncultured archaeon
AGGGCGCGTTCGGGACGACGATGCAGTACTGCGCCGCGGGTCGCGACGCCGGCGCCATCGAGATCGCCGGCATCTTTCTTGGGGAGAAGTACGAGTACGAGGGTCGTGAGTATGCGGTGGTGCGCGCGGTGGTGCCGGGCGATCTCGACCCGTCCACGCCGGAGCTGGACGAGAACGCGTTCTATTCGCTGTTCGAAAAGAAGGACCAGTACCCCGACTCGTATCTCCTCCTCGGGTGGTTCACCGCGCATTATGGAACGGGTTGTGCGTTGACGGAGCGCGAGTTCGAGCTGCACCGGCGCATCTTCAAGCAGATCTACCAGAGCGTGGCGGTGGTGGATGTCGGTGCGAAACAACTGCGTGTCTACAAGCGGCTCGGGGACGGGTACGCCGAAGAGGGGTTCGCGGTGGCGAGGCGGTAGGCGGGGACAGTGCAACAGCGCGCAATAGCAACCCGCCGAGCCCGAGGCCTGATATAATATGATATTTAGATTTTCGCCGAAAAAACCAAATAGAGGCTTCCGAAAACGCAGCGAGCGTTGACCCCGCGCGCCACCTCCGCGCGCCCGCAACGGTTATATAGAAGTGTAAATATACATCGAGCGCGCGCAAGGTGCTGAAACATCGTTTTTCTACAACGAAGAGCAAGTGCTACGCGCGATAGCGATATAGTCGGATAGAAACACTCCATATGACCCTCGAGGTGATTATTTATGATGTCAGGACAGACCCCAGTATTGATATTAAAGGAAGGCACCCGCCGCGAGCGGGGCAGGAATGCGCAGGAGAACAATATCGCCGCAGCGAAAGCGATCGCCGATGCGATCCGATCCACACTCGGCCCCAAGGGCATGGACAAGATGTTGGTGGATTCGCTCGGTGATGTGGTGATCACGAACGACGGTGTGACGATATTGAAGGAGATCGACGTCGAGCACCCGGCGGCGAAGATGATGATCGAAGTGGCCAAGACGCAGGACGATGAATGCGGTGACGGGACCACCACCGCAGTGATCCTCGCCGGCGAGCTGCTCAAGAAATCCGAGGAGCTGATCGAGCAAAATGTTCATCCAACGATCATCTCGCACGGCTTCCGGCTTGCGGCCGATCATGCCTGCGACCTTCTCGAGAAGATCGCCAGCGATATCTCGATCTCGGAGACGGAGAAGCTGGAGACCATCGCGAAGACATCGATGAACGGCAAGGCTGCCGCGGGCTCCTCCGAGCTGCTCGCCGATATCGCCGTACGCGCCGTGACCGCCGTTGCCGAAGAGACCGACGGCCATTACAGCGTCGATCTCGACAATATCCAGGTGGAAAAGAAACAAGGCGGCTCGGTGGACGATACCGAAGTGATCGAAGGGCTGATCCTCGATAAAGAGCCGGTCCATCCCGCCATGCCGAAGCATCTCACCGATGCGAAGATCGCGCTGGTCAACTCAGCGTTCGAGGTCAAGAAAACGGAGGTCGACGCCAAGATCGAGATCACGGACCCGACGCAGCTCCAGGCGTTCCTCGACGAAGAGGAGCATATGCTGAAGAGCATGGTGAACCGTGTGGTCGACACCGGCGCCAATGTCCTCATCTGCCAGAAAGGCATCGACGACCTCGCACAGCACTACCTCGCCAAGGCGGATATCCTCGCCATCCGGCGCGCCAAGAAATCCGATATGGGGAAGCTGGCGAAGGCCACCGGCGCACGCATCGTGACCAATCTCGAGGACCTCACCGAGGACGACCTCGGCGCCGCGGGCACCGTGGATTTGAGAAAGGTGGCGGGCGACGATATGACCTTCATCACCCACTGCGAGAACGCGAAGGCGGTCTCCGTCCTCATCCGTGGCGGCACCGAGCATGTGGTCAGCGAGATCGAGCGCGGACTCCACGACGCACTGAGCGTGGTGAAGGATGTGGTCGAGGACGGGAAGTATATTATCGGCGGCGCGGCGGCGGCGACCGAGATCGCACTGGAGCTGCGCGATTATGCGTCCACCGTTGGCGGTCGCGAGCAGCTCGCCATCGAGGCGTACGCCAACGCCGTGGATGTCATCCCGCGCACCTTGGCGGAGAACGCGGGCCTCGACCCGATCAACACGCTCATCGATCTGAGGAAAGCGCACAAGGAGGGCAACGCGAGCGCGGGCGTCAATGTGATGACCGGCGAGATCACCGATATGGAAGCGGAGAAGGTCATCGAGCCGCTGCGTGTGGGCAAGCAGGGAATCCAGAGCGCCACCGACGCCGCGGTGATGATCCTCCGCATCGACGATGTCATCGCCGCCAAGGCGGGCGGGATGCCCGGTGGGATGCCCGGTGGACCAGGCGGCATGCCCGAGGATTATTAATTTGCCGGTTTGACTCGTAGTACTCAACAACGGGAAACGGGCCATACCGTCCTACGTTCATTGAGGGAGAGGTTTTCTCCCTCTCTTGCATTTTTTCATCTCTCGGCCGCGCGATGGCCAGACCGATCATATTTCTGTGGTTTCCCCTTCACCATCGTCCCCTCTGGCCATCGCTCTCACCACCAGTCCTACCCAGCGCCTTCCAGTCTGTTGGGGGTGGCCTCAATACCTATTTCCCACCCCTGTATTAGCAAGTCGGCATATGGACCGATCTGAGAGCGGGGTGGCCCCAAAATCAATTTCCTAACCCCCAGTGCCTTCCCCAACCCATTGGCGGGTGGGGCGGCCCCATTCCCCATTCCCGAATCCCCAACCCCCTGTTCCTCTGTTCCCCCGTTCCCCTGTTCCCCC
>CAZSUE010000754.1:0-2736 GCA_964609045.1 uncultured archaeon
GTGCAATCGTCTATCGATTTGCGAAGATGGAGAGGAACGATCGATAGAGCTGAAGGAGGTCTCGGAACAGCCCGAGGATGAAACGGTTGTGATAATAGAAGGCGATGATATAGTGGTCGATCGACAATAATAGTTTGTAGTTCTGGATCTCCGTGGTGATCGAGGATAGTTCGCCGATATCGATACGATACCAGCGCTTACTCGCCCCAAAATAGAGGTGTGGACCGGAGAGATAGAGGACCCCGTCGATCGGGAAGGCAACGATCGGGTCGAGCTGTGGAAAAGGCACATTCCGCCGGTAACATCGCACCAATACGGTCTCGTCGGTGAGGTGGACACGATAGCGTTGGGATCGGGGTAGAGGTTGTGGTCTTAATGGTGCCAGGGGATCCATCTCCCTCGATCCTCTATCTCGTTTTGCGATTATAACGCCTTTATGGTGCAATCCCCTGATCGTCGTGCAATCTGTTAACGTTCGTCACTTTCGAAGGGTCATCAGCTTCTATCATTGGAAAAGATAGAGAGACGCACCAATCACTATATATAGCTACGAGATACGATGGGTAAATGATGTGGGGAGCAAAGCGTCCCATCCTCATCGTCATGGTCATCGGGTTCCTTTTCGGCTCGACCGTCTTGCCGCTGCTGGTCAATGATGCTGCTGCGATAGGCGAGAGAGCGGAGCATGCCCAGGAGTCAGGGGTAACGGTATCCAGCGACGAAGCACACTATGGTCTCCGAACTGAGAACCTCACGGTCTCGATCAACATGACGGACGGTTTCATCCGCTATTTCCCACGCGAGAACCCGGGAGCACTCCTCTTCACGCTCGCCATCGTCGGTCTCGATATTTATGACCAGCCGATCGTCACCGAGGAAGAGCTCCCGACGCCAGCGTACCATACGAAGAACGAGGGCGATCGCTGGCAGTTTCGAACCGAAGGCTTTCGCGAGCAAGATGTCGCGCTCATCATGCAAACGACCATGGATCTCTATGTCTACGCTGAGAAGGGGAACGATAATCCAGGACAGGCGCCGGTGGAGACACCGAATCCAACGCGCATTGCGGATAATGGGCAAACGCGACAGGGGCCGCCATCGACACCGGGCGAGGCAGGGCAAGGGGCACCCAACGATACCGAGACCGGACCGCCCAACGATACCGAGACCGGACCGCCCAACGGCACCGAGACCGGACCACCCGACCGCGAAAACGGTGCTAGCAATTCGGAACCATTCCGCGATGCTGTTTCTCTCGAGCTGTGGTTCCGGGAAGGAGATAATAACAACTCGATCAAGATCGACTATGTGGTGGAGTTCCACACCGCGCTGGCCAACGCGGAGGTCCTTACGCTCGTTCACGCACTGAACGGGACGAAAGGGCGCAAGATGCCCTCGGATATTCCTCTTTCCCGCCGTGGACCACCCGAAGACCTGCCCATAAACATCGGAGCAGGAGGTGTGAACGATATCGAACCGCCGGGACTGGCGCGGGGTCGCGTCCCGGGCATCGATTTTATCACCGACTCCACGGCGCTCGCCTATTTTTCCTGGGCGCGGTACTATACGACCGGCGGTGAGAACGATACGGTGGCGGTATATGAAACAGAGGTGACAACGGGGCGCGAACTCATCTTTTGCTACAACCTCAGTGCCGATCCGGGAGACCCCGATCGGCCGATGTCCGTGGTGCACGACCCCGAAGTCGGGCTCTACGCAGCGAATATCGAGGCGTTCAACGCCGCGCAGGTTACCCAAGAGATACGACGGTTCGTCATGGAACATTACCGCTCCATCGCTCTTGGGCTTGCCATCGGTATCAGCGTGATCGCGGTGATTGTCGGTTTTGCGCACCGTCGCGCCCGCCGTAACGCATTGGAGCTCGTACGGCTCGACGCGAACCGCTACTACCAACACGATGGAAGGCATGGGCGGGACGACTAAGCCGGTTCTCGTTCGCACTCATTTTTTTGTTCGGTACCAGAACTCGAAAAACGAGTCGACGAGCACATCGACGAACGATTGCCGAAAGCAGAGGAGGAGGTCGACCACGCGCTGTGTGTCGAGGATGCGATAATGCTTACTTCGACCACGGCGCTCGCTCTCGACCACGCCCGCATTCTCCATACTCCGAATATGATAGGATATGGTGGGTCGGCTCACGTCGAAATGCTCGGCGATGGTGCGCTGATTCGAATCGCGATGCTGGATGAGAAAGAGGATGATCCCGCGCGGGAGCTCTTGACGAAGGTAACCGATGATCTGTTTATCGTGCGAGGTAAGCTGCGCTTTTTTGACGAAGTAGCGGGTGAACCCCTTTCTGGCATCGGCGGCGATCAATTGTCGCTCCTCGAGGTATTGGAGATGGTACTCGAGTGTGCCCGATACGAGCCCGCTGCGACGTTCGAGCTCGCGATAATGGAGCCCTGGATTCTTTCGAATGAGCTCGTAGAGCGTTTTTCGCGTCTCGAGGTCGAGCGGGTCGCGACCCATCCTACCCACCCCGTTCTCGGCCGTGGCGCAGTATGAAAAGGACGAGGAGGATGGCGAGCGGCAGCGCGAGGAGGAGCACTATCATATCTGGGCGGCCATAGAGTGCGTATTCATCGGGTGCGACGGCGGCGATGAGATAGGAGAGCTGGAGGACCACCGCGAGTGTGGCCGCCAGCGTGGCGCCGAGGAGTGAGCTATGGCGGGTGCGACGGAATGCCGCGAAAAGGATGAGGGCGAGGGTGA
>CAZSUE010000755.1:0-2728 GCA_964609045.1 uncultured archaeon
ATCGGCTGCTTGCGCAGGGCATCCTCGCCGGGTATCCGCTGGGTGGGCACTATCCGGAGCTTCGCCACGCATTATTGCTCGCGGCGACGGAGACGATCACCACCGACATGGTCGAGCAGTATCATTACGCGCTGAAGCAGTATCTTGCGCGCGAGCGCTCCGGGGGTGATGCGTAATGACCACGGTGAGACCGAGCGGCACGCTTCCGACGATCTTCGACCGCAGCGGCGCGGGGAGGCGCGCCATGGCGTTTTCCATTGCCGATGCCGATGCCGATCTCGATATTGACATTGACATCCCCGAGCCGTATGCCTCGGCGCCGCTGGATATCCCGGCGCGGTATCTCCGCGAGGAGGCGCCGCAACTGCCGGAGGTGGCGGAGATCGACATTGTGCGGCACTATACCCAGCTTGCGGACGAGAACTACAGCGTGGACAACGGCTTCTATCCGCTGGGTTCGTGCACGATGAAATACAACCCGAAGCTGAACGAGGATGTCTCGCGCCTCCCTGGCTTTGCGCATGTCCACCCCTACCAACCGGAGCCGACGACGCAGGGCGCGCTGCGGGTCATGGCCGAGCTCTCATCATACCTCTGCACCATCACGGGCATGGACGCGTTCTCGCTGCAGCCCGCCGCCGGTGCGCACGGTGAGCTGACCGGCGCGATGATCATCCAGGCGTATTTTTGCGCGCAGGGCGAGGATGAGGCTTCGCGCCGGCGGAAGATCATCGTCCCCGATTCGTCGCACGGGACCAACCCCGCCACCACGACCTCATGCGGTTTCGAGACCATCGAGATCGCCTCCGACGCGCGCGGCGGCATGGACCTTGGCGCGTTACGCGCCACGCTGGAAGAAGAGGGCGAAACGATCGCCGGGCTGATGCTGACGAACCCGAACACGCTCGGGGTCTTCGACGAGAACATCGAGGAGATCTGTGCGCTCGTCCACGAGTACGGCGGGCTCAATTATTGCGACGGCGCGAACATGAACGCGATCCTCGGTGTGGCGCGACCGGCGGAGATGGGGTTCGATATCATCCATCTCAATCTGCATAAGACCTTCAGCACGCCGCACGGCGGCGGTGGGCCGGGGTCTGGCCCGGTCGGCGTGGTCGAGCGGCTCGCAGGGTTTCTGCCCGTACCACTGGTCGTCGAGCGGACCGATGCGGCCACCGGTGCGAAGCAGTATAAGCTGGACGATGACCGTCCGCACAGTATCGGGAAGGTACGCGGCTTCTACGGCAATTTCGGCGTCATCGTGCGGGCGTGGACCTATATCCGCCAGCTGGGCGCGCGCGGGCTGCGGAGGGTGGCCGAGAACGCGGTATTGAACGCGAACTACCTCATGGGGAAGCTGAAGGGGCGGTACGCATTACCGTTCGATCGCATCTGCAAGCACGAGTTCGTGCTTGCGGGCGCGGGTCGGGCCAAGGAGACCGGCGTGCGCACCATGGATATTGCGAAACGGCTCATCGATTACGGGTACCATCCGCCGACGGTCTATTTCCCGCTCATCGTGGACGAAGCGATGATGATCGAGCCGACGGAGACGGAATCGAAGGAGACGCTCGACGGGTTCGCCGCCGCATTGCTCGCCATCGCCGACGAGGCCGAAAAGGACCCGGCGCTGGTGACAGGCGCGCCGCGCGAGACGCGGTTGGGGCGGCTCGACGATGTGCGTGCCTCGCGGAAGCCCGATCTGCGCTGGGGAGGGGAGGGGGAAGTGAAGGGTAAAGGGTGAAGGGCGAAGGGTGGGAGTGGAAAAGATGGAGGGGTTCGCATAGATCGAAATAGACTATAGCTACGATCCTGAGGAGATGATGTGTATGGCGATCCAGAGCTATCAGGATCTGGATGTGTGGAAGAAAAGTATGAAGCTGGCAGCGGCCGTTCACCAGTTATTGAAGCAATTTTCGGCCGACGAGCGGTATGAATTGGTGGATCGGAAACATCGAGGGGCGGTTTCGGTCCCTTCATGATAATGACCAAGATAAGAAATACTTCTCATCCTATACATTGAATGTAGAATCTAATGACCAACGTGCGGGGTTCACCCCTGGTAAATGGCTTGCAGGAGAGCCGAAGAAGAAAAATGGGAAGCACCAATATGGTTTGGATGCCTTGGGCCGGGTGTTGGTGGAACGAAAGTACACATCGATCAGGGAGCAGATGTACGAAACCTTCTATGAGGTAGATATCGGGAATGTCGAGATTGACAATTCTCTTTTTGAACCATACCTGCGGATAATGATCTTTTATCCATTGGACATGATGCTCTTCAAATACGATGATCGCATCCAGCCGCTGTAGGGTATCTTGTTGACACAATTTTTGGTTGAATATAGCCCTGGGGATCGTGCTTTGATACCCTATTGATTCTCAAACAGATGTTGAGCCGTCAAGTTACGATTCTCGTTCTGATTGCAGATGAATAGAATTCGTACTACCTTGTAAATCAATCAATCATATGCTGTTTCCTTGCCCATTCTTGGAACCATAACTTATTGGCCCAACAATGTTTCTCACATGCATTATATGCAAACGAGCAGTTTGAACAAATTCGATGATTGGTAAGATTCAACGAGCCCCTATAATAGGCTTCAATTATCCAGCTCATCAAATCACCTCTTCAGTTGGGTACCGCAGCCCTGACGACAATAGATCGCCTCCTTTGGAAATCTTCTTCCACAATTTGGGCATGTAATTATCATCGAATCATGTTCGA
>CAZSUE010000756.1:0-2723 GCA_964609045.1 uncultured archaeon
GAATGATGCGGTGCACTCGCTCATCATGCCCGCGGGCGGCGCCACCGAGGAGAAGCAGATCGCAACACGCCTCGCAACGCGCCTCGGGATCGCCATCACCACCATCGACCTCGCACCGATCGTCGCAGTGGCCAAGAAGCGATCGGAGCTGTTCAGCGACCGCCTCCAGCGCGGCAACCTCGCCGCGCGCCTCCGCATGGCGCATCTCTACGCGTATGCGCGTCGCGAGGGCGCCGCGGTGCTTGGCACATCCAACCGCTCCGAACTCCTCCTCGGGTACTTCACGAAATACGGCGATGGTGGCGCGGATCTTTTTCCACTGGGTGAGACCTATAAGACCCAGGTACGGCCCCTCGCAGCGGCGCTCGATCTCCCCGACGAGATCATCGACCGCGCGCCATCGGCGGGGTTCTACCCCGGCCAGACCGACGCCGCCGAACTCGGGTACGACTATGCCACGCTCGACCCCGTCCTCCTCGGGTACGACCTCGGATACGATCCGCACCGCGTCGCGAGGGGGACCGCGCTGGACGAGGCGGCGATACGGGATATATTCGCGCGCATCGAGGCGAACGCGCATAAGCGCCACCACCCCCCTACGCCCGCGCCCATCATCCCACACCGGGACGGCACCGGCGCCGCCCGACCGACTCCGACGCTCACCGTGGACATCATCATGCGGCACCGCGGCTCCATCGTGCTCGTCGAGCGCGGTCGCTCCCCGTTTTGCGGCACGCTAGCGCTTCCCGGCGGACATGTCGAATACGGCCAGAGCTGCGAGTCCGCCGCGGTCATGGAGGCGAAGGAAGAGACCGGGCTCGACCTCACCATCGAAGGGCTCCTCGGTGTCTATTCCGCGCCGCATCGCGACCCGCGCGGCCATTATGCCACCGTCGTCTTCTACGGGAATGGCGAGGGTGTCCCGAAGGCGGGCGACGACGCCGCTGCGGTCCGCCTCCTCGCGCCGGACGAAGTGCGTGACCTCGCGTTCGATCACGACCAGATATGGAGGGACTATCGACGATGGGTGATGAACTGAGCATCGCGGGCCGCGTCGGGATGGTGGCGCGGTTCAAACCGCTCCACAACGGCCATGCAGTGATCCTCGAAACGATCGGTAAAAAGGCGGATGAGTTCCTCATCGGGCTCGGGAGCGCGAACATCTACGACCATCGCAACCCCTGGACCGCGGACGAATCGCGCGGGATGATCGACGCGTTCCTCTCACCGCGCTTGACGAACTACGCGTTCATCGAGGTCATCGACCTCTTCGACGGCCCGAAATGGAGGCTCCAGATCCTCGATCGGTTCGGCGCGCTCGACGCGTTCGTCACCGCAAACGATTATGTGCGCACGCTTCTCGATAACGATTATACCATCCTCCATCCGCTCGCCGTCATCCCGCCCGCATCGCGCACGCCGGTGACCGGCACCGATGTGCGCTACGCCATGGCCACCAGCGTCCCCTGGCGGCCACTCGTCCCGCCAGCGGTGGCCGACTATCTCACCGAAAAGGGGCTCGTCGAGCGGTTCAGGACCGAATTCGGGCTCGAAACGCTCGCAAGGGCGGTGGAACCGATCATCCGACCCGAGATAGGGGATAGGGATAGGGACAGGAACATAAACGGGGACGGGGATAGGGATAAGGATGGGGATGCGGATGGGGACGGAGGTGGACCGCGGCCATGATATTCGGCCATTACGAGCTCGTCCGCGCTATCGGCGAAGGCGGTTTCTCACGCACCTACGAAGCGCGGCATATCTATCTCGACGAGCGCGCCTGTCTCAAGCAGAACAAACATCTCGGGGAGGAGGAGACCGCACGGCTGCGACGCGAGGCAAAGCTGCTCTGGGACCTCAACCACTACTCGCTCCCCGCCCTCCGCGATTTCTTCACCACCGAGGACGACGGCGCGGTCCTCGTCATGCAGTATATCGACGGCGAGGAGCTGCGCGCAACGCTTTGCGAGCACGACGCGCTTGCGCCCGAGACGCTCTGCTGGATACTGCAGCGTCTCCTCAACGCGCTCTACTATCTCCACGGCGCCGGGGTGGTACACGGCGACATCAAGCCGGCCAATATCATCCTCCAGCCGCAGACGCACAACGCCGTGCTCGTCGACCTCGGCCAGGCCGCAATACGACCGAAAGCGGTCTCCAAGGCCACCGGCTATACGATGGTCTACGCCGCGCCGGAGCTCCTCGCCGGCAAGCCGCCGCTGCCCGCGTCCGATCTCTATTCGCTCGCGCTCACCGCGCTCACCGCGCTGGGCGGCGATCCCCACAGGCGAACATTCCCGCGCTCGGTCCCGCACCCGCTAAAGGCGTACCTCGCGCAGTTTTTCGACCCTGACCCGCTGAAGAGACCGGACTGGGAGCAAACGGACCTTATCCGCGCACTCTCCGATCTCCGGTTCGAACTGTTCGAGCGGAGGTCGACGCGATGAATGCAATACTTCCGCCGCGCGCAACCACGCTACGCACGCGTACTCATGCATACTCATGCATACTCATGCATGCTCGCGCGTATTCACACTTCCCCCCCTCACGCTCATCTTCATGGACCAGTTCGGTTCAGTCCGAAGATATCGGTCCTTCCCGGCGCACGCATTTTCCAACCGAGCACAAGTCAAGTGACCGACCGACCGGCCGTCCGACCAAACGAGCCACCGACCAAAACGAACCAAAAACCAACACCAGAGGTGAAAAAGCATGCCGTATAG
>CAZSUE010000757.1:0-2718 GCA_964609045.1 uncultured archaeon
ACCACGCGCTCGAGCTCGAGCGTCATACCCTCGCGCGGGTCGAAAAGCGGATCGGTGATGCGCTCCAGCGGCGGTACCAGCGGCTCATCGGAGCGTTCGAGGGGATCCTGGATGCCGATATGCCCGCGCGAGAGGCGTATCGATCGCAGCTCTCGCAGCTCGCACGATCGATCGCCGAGGGACGGTTCCGGCAGGCGATGGAACTGGCGGAGGCGATCAAAGCGGAACTGGATGCGCTGGAAGCGAAGTACGATGAGGCGACTTTCGCGATCCAGAAAGCGCAGACGATCATCCTGGATGCCACCGAGGTGGGGCTCGACCTCTCGCATGCGGAGCGGTCGTTGAGTACGGCGGTGGACGCGTTGAAGCGTGGCGCGATCGAGAAGGCGTTGCGCGCGGCGACGCTCAGCTGGCAGAAAGCGGAGCGGAAGCGAAAACGGTATGCCAAGATGAAGATGCTCATCGATGAGACGCGCACCCAGATCGAGCGGGCGAAAGAACTGGGGACCGACATATCCGAGGCGGAGGAGCTGTTCGAGCGTGCGTAGCGCGCCTTTGGCGATAATCAGTACCGCCTCGTGAAGCAGCTGAGGCGCGAGCTGATCGAGGAACTACGCAGCGTGGTGCGCGATTACAAGCGTGTCCAATGCGCCATCCGCGACGCCGAGGCGCTGGTCATCCAAGCCGAGGACCTCGACATGGACCTCGCGCCGGGTGACCGCATGCTGCGGCAGTCGCGGTTGCTGGTGGAATCGAGCGAGTACGATGACGCCATCGAGATCGCCAACCGCTGCAGACGCGACTATTACCTCGCCATATCGGAAAAGGTCCAGAACTGTATCAACACCGCACAGCACGCTATAGACACCATCGGCGACGATATCGACGTGACGCCGTTGACGCTGGCATTGGCCCGGGCGGAGCGGTTGGTCGACGAGGAGAACTATGCGGAGGCGTACGAGTTTGCGCACTGGGCGCAGAACCACGCCAAGGAGCTGGGTCTGACCGAAGGGGTCGTGGCATCGGAACTGCGTGCGCTGGAACTCGCCGCGGCCGCAAGCGAGGAGCGCGGTGCCGCCGTGGAGGCGATCAGGGGTACGATCGGCGAGGCGCGGGCAATGCTCGATTCCGACCAGCTCATGCGCGCCATGGAGTCGATCATCGCAGCGCGGGAATCGCTCAAGAGCATCCCGCTCCCACCACCGCCCGCGCCAGTGGATGAGAACGCGGCTGTGGCGGCACCGGTGATGGCGGACACCGCCGAGTATGATGGAGAGGAAGTGGAAGTTGAAGTTGAAGTTGAAGTCGCGGTGCTGGAGCCGGTGGAAGAGCGAGAGGAGCGCTCGTGCGAAAGCGAGGTGGTGGACGAGGAGGGCGAGACCGTTCCAGAGGCGATCGTGACGACCGAGCCGGTCGAGAAGGACGACGCTGCAGAAACGGTGGGAGGGGGCCCCGATGTCACAGGGGTGCCACAGGGCGGGGCGACGGGAAATGGTGCGTCCGATGTGGGTATCGAAATGAGAGCGGAGGGCATCGACCGATCAGGGGCGGATAGCGGTGTCATCGTCTGGGATACTCCAGCAATGGAGGCACCAGTCACGGATACGGCCGATGGCGAAGGTGAGGTCGAAGAGAAAGGGAAAAGGAAAGGGGAAGGCGAGGGGGAATGGGCGAGTGCCAGTGTGAGCGCGGGTGAGCTGGCGGGTGCGAAAACGGTCTGTGAGACTGTGATCAACGGCCTCGCCACGAACCTCGATATCCGACCCACGCTGGCTCATTTCTCCGATGCGCTGCAGCATCTCGACGCGGGGGAGACGGCTGCTGCCCAGCGCGCGTTCGACCGCTTCCTCGATGCGGTCGGTGATAGACGCAAGCGCGCGGAAGTGGAGCTGATGGTGCAGCTTTCACCAGTCACTGATGCGGTGATAATGGCACAGCATTGGGAGCTATTCGAGCTGACCATCGAGAATCATGGGGACGCCAGCGTCGATACGGTGGAAGTCGACCTCGGCGGGCCGTTGAAACAGCGCCGACCGGCGTCGGGCCCCACGCTCGATGGGGTGGGATACGGTGAAACGCGAGTGGCGCCGGTCGAGCTCTCGTTCGATCGATCCGGTGAGAACGCGGTGGCGATCCGTTTGCGCTATCGCCGCGCGCTGGACGGTGGTGTGGAGGAAACGGTGACCACGGTACGGATTCCCGTGACGGCGACGGAGGGTAATGCGCCAGAGAGTGGCGACGACGAACGGTGCCCCGTCTGCGAGGCGGTGGTCACGCCGAGAGGCGGGCTCGTTCGCTGCGTTTGCGAGACCGCCTATCATGAACCGTGCATCGAACGGATCGGGTTCTGTCCGATCTGTGGACGCACCTGGGGCGAGGAACCGCCAGCAGAAGAGATGCGGGGTGCCGTCATGCAAAAAATGGTAGGACGGGGTGATGGAGATGGTGATGGAGATGGTGACGGTGACGGTGGTGGCGGCGGCGATGACGGCGATGATGGAGAGGGATTGGTCTGTCCGACATGTGGCGCGACGGTGGGCGAGGATTGGATCTATTGCTCGTTTTGCAACACCAAGCTCCAGTGAAGTGGGCAATGCGTTGTACTATACTATGAGCGTACAGCGTTATGCTATACCTTCACAATAGTGTAGACACCTGAGAGGATGGCTCATTCCAGGCAGAGCACCTAGCTAATACATTTTTTGGCGAAAACATATA
>CAZSUE010000758.1:0-2709 GCA_964609045.1 uncultured archaeon
TGACGGCGGCATGTACGGCAACTGAGGCGGTGGAAGTGGCGAAATTCGTCCTGTTCAATCCTTCGATCATCAAATACACCGTTTTTTGGTCCGAAGAGGAGGACTTTAATATCTACGAGCTCGAGGCCGAGTCCGGCGGCGAGCTCTTCGACCCCAACACATTCATCATCGAGGAAGAGCGCTTCATCATCCTCGTCACCAGCCTCCCGATCCAATCGATGGCAGACTCCGACGCATCGATGCAAGATATCACGATGCCAGATATCCAGCTCACACTCACCAGCTCGGAGCTGCTGACGAAGAAATATATCAAAACGCTCGATAGCTTCGGTCGCGCCATCCATCATCTCGGTACCTATTCGCTCATCGTCGCCGCTGCGCCGCGGAACTACTGGCTCGAACCCGAAGGAGGACCGGTGACCAAAGATGAGGAGGGTGAGACCACAGTGGAATGGTACAGCTCCTCGGCGAAAAGTCGGCTCAACATTATCGGCGAGGGGCTGGGCGCAAATAAAGCACTCTACGGCAACTCCATCGTTATGGCGAACATCCCCTCGCGGCTCTACGGGCTCGGGTCCTACCTCTCCGAAGAGCGTGAGATGTGTCCGGAGCTGTTCCTCCTCAATGTCGGCCTGGAAGAACTCAAACAGCCGAAGATGGCACAATCGGGTGGCGAATACGACGAGGAGAGGTTCAATACCGTCATCAAGGCCCATGTGGTCGATTTTGCACGACTTATCGCCTATTACTCAATGCTCGAGTATATTCGATCGAATACCTACAAGAAATTGACCGAGAGCATGGGCACGATCAGGACCGACGTCCGTAAACTGGGTAGCGCCGTGAATCGGTTATTGGGCAATGTCGAGGGGGGCCAGGAGAAAGGTATCTTCTCGCGTGCGGTCGATACGGGAAAGGAGGAGCAGTTATTACTCCAGGCGTCACGCAACTTTACCGAAGTGACCAATGTGGAGCGTCAGCTCGGAATGCATCTCTACGATATCCACGAACATACCAAGAAGATCGAGAAGACCGGGACCACGCTCGGGATGGACCATGTGGGGCGCGAGGAGAAGGAGAGCGTCCCGTCGCTCTATAGTGAATACCTCCGCTTTGCCTCAGATGTCGATTTCCTCTATCGCAACCTCCGCGAGGAGGCGAAGAACGCGGAGTCGGGCGTACGCAACACGGTGGATGTCCTCAAGACCTTTCTCGAAGGGCAGCAACGGATGGCGAGCGAGCGCAGTGAGAAGGCGATCGGGCTCCTCTCCGTGGTCCTCGCATGTTTCGGGATCCTCGACGCGATCGGGAACTTCGTCATCTATTACCTCGATGAGGGAAAATCGGCCGACGCCGGGCTCGACGCCGTTACCTATTTCATTATCTCAACCGCACCGGTGATCCTCATGATCCTCGTCATCTATTTCGGGTACCTCCGTCGGCGCTGGATGTGAGCATATAGTGCGCGTTCGTGCCGGACCACAGCGTCGATTTGCAGCCGAAGGCGGCATCTCACCCAATAAGATTTATACGCGGTCGAGAGTCTCGCCTCGATAGCCGTTCTCCGCATCCAGCGCACGTGAAAAGGTTCCGCTCCACACCTCGACCCACCCTGCAATCAACCGAATAGGGTTCATCACTATGCAGTTACAAGTACGCACGAACGATCGAACAGAGGTCGGTTTATTCCTGGCCCAACCCATGCCCACACCCGGACATGTGCATCTAATGATACCTACGCCTCGACCGTGGAGACCGCAAAGTCGCACCCAGGTGAGCAGATGAAGGTCGGGATCCTCACCAATGCATACGAGGTTTCACGCATTCAAGCGCTCGTCGACTACCTCCGTCACACCCGCGGCGCAACGGTCAACCTCTACGTCGAGGAGGAGGAGGTGGTCCATTATCCGAACTGCGATTTCGACGAGGATGTCTTCTTCACCAAGGGCAAAGGCTATCTCCTCTTGTCGCTGGCACGGCTCGCCGAGGCGTACGGTGCGCCGAGAGGGGTCAAGGTAGTGAACGATGCGCAGTCCACCTGGCGGACCATGCACCGGTTCATCTACGCCACGCTCTGCCGCCGAGCGGGGGTGCCAGTACCGGATTTCGTATTCGAGGCGCACACAACCTCCCACTTCGACACCTTCATCGCGAAGAATGTGATCGACCAGCACCATCTCCGTTTCCTCGACCGGTTACCGGTGGTGGGCACGGCTGGGAAAACGGTCCCGCCCATACCGACGGCGGAGGAGGCGGGACCGGACGACCGCGCCGAGGAGTATCATTTCTTCCAGCGATTCCTCGAGTCGGAATACGAATACAAGGTCTACGGCTTTGGCGACCGACTCCTCTTCTACCGCCAGACGCCAGTGCTCGTCAACCCCAACAAGATGGCAACGCGGGTGCCGATATCCGAGAACGAGGAGCTGCGCGAGATGGCCGAGCGCACCATGGAGGTGATCGGGCTCAATATCGTCTCGCTCGATTTCCTCAAAGAGGATGGGCGGTACTATCTGACCGATGTGAACCCGATCCCGAACTTCAACTATGTCCCGGACGGACCGGCGATACTCGGCGATTATCTTCTCTCACTCGCAGCGGAGGCGCAATGAAATGACCATAAGGGCGAATAGAACGAACATGTCGCAGAGGAACCACGGGGAGGGCGGCGCTCGATGAGGATTGCTATTAATTAGAAGGGTAACACCG
>CAZSUE010000759.1:0-2702 GCA_964609045.1 uncultured archaeon
TTCGTCGGTGATGGTGATAATGATGGTGATGATGATAATGATGGTGATGATGATGATGATGGTGATGATGATAATGATGGTGATGGAGGGGGAGGATGAGCGGAAGGGATCTGGAGCAGGGCGGATGTTTCGACGCCATCGTCGTCGGCGCTGGCTCGGTGGGACTGCCCACCGCCTATTATCTCGCAGCGGAGGGGTGGGATGTGCTGGTACTCGACCGTCATGCCTCGGCGGGGCAGGGGCAGCATAAGGCCGCGATCGGCGGTGTGCGCGCGACGCACAGCGATCCGGTAAAGCGACTCCTCTGCGCAGAGAGCCTCCGGATATTTGCCGGCTGGGAAGCGAACACCGGTACCGATATCGGCTGGAAGAAGGGCGGCTACTGTTTCCCCGCCTATCGCGAGGATGAAGAAAGCATGCTGCGCGACCTCTTCCCGCCGTCGTTTCGCAAGTACCATCTCGATATCGGGTGGGTCGGTGCTGAGAAGATACGCGAGGTGGTGCCGGGGATCAGCCCCCAGGGGCTGCGGGGAGGCATATGGTCGCCGGACGACGGACAGGTCTCGCCGCTCCTCTATGCGACCTCGATCACCGAAGCGTGCGAGCGGGCGGGAGTGCGCTTTCGGTTCGACGAGGAGGTCGTTCGCGTCCTCGTCGAAGAGGGCGCGGTATGCGGCGTTGAGACCGATACGGGACGGTACGATGCACCCGTGGTCGTCAATGCCGCCGGCGCGCGTGCACGTTCGCTCGCGCTGAGTACCGGTGTCGAAGGTGTGGATATCCCCGTGCAGCCGGATAGCCATGAGGCCGGTATATCCGCGCCGGTGGCGCCGTTCCTCGATCCACTCGTGGTGGATATGCGCCCGGGGCTGGACGGGCTCTCCAAGAATTTTTATTTCGGGCAGGTGGCGGAGGGCGCGGTGATCTTTTGCTATACGCCGTCGCGGCTCATCCCGGGCGAAGCGCGCGAATCCACTGCTGGATTCATGCCCAGCATCGCTCGGCGGCTGGTACGTGTGCTCCCACGGCTGCGGGATCTCTCCATCCGGCGTGTCTGGCGCGGGCTCTATCCCATGACGCCGGACGGGAAGCCGATCCTCGGCAGATCGAAACTGATCGATGGTCTCTACCACGCCGCGGGGATGTGTGGTCAGGGGTTCATGCTCGGGCCCGGTGTGGGTCGGAACCTCGCGCACCTCATCGTGCACGGCGAACCGATCATCGACCGCGCGGTGTTCGATACACTCTCACCGGATCGCGACTATTATGCCGCCACAGAACGGCTGAAGTAGGGACGCCACTGAGGACCGAGTGGGGGCGGGGGTTGGGGTTTGGAGACGGGAGTGGGCATAGTGTACAGAGAAGAGGGGGGTGTGGCCCTTTTTCGCGATGGAGACCAGGGTGTCGTGCCGTTTAATTGCATCAGGAACCGACTATGTCGCAACGCAAACCGATAGGTGAGCCAGCATCTGGCCAGCATCTGGCCGGCACCGCGCTGTCATGGCACGATGGAGGACGAGGGTTGTTGCCAGATCCGGATCATGATCCTGACATGATACGGTGTGCGATGTTATGACATGTCGTGATACGACATAATAGACATGTTATGACATAATACGGCACGCTACGACATAATACAACATATTGTGACATGACAGATATGTAGTGATATGATATTTTAAGACATAGCATGAGCGTCTCATGACACCGCTCTTGACTGGGGACCGCTGAGGGATGGGCTTGGCTGCGAGCTAGACGCGGGGTCGAACGCGGTCGTACGCGAGGTGCAGGGCGGTGGGGGCCGAGCGGAGGGGACCGATCGTGGAGGAACAACATTTTTATGTCTGCGTGTTGTTCATACCGACAACGAGCAGTAGCCAGCATACTGCCCGTCGATATTGTAGCACTATTTTCACGATCGAACGGACCGAACGGCCAATGTATAGGCTAGTGTGATTTCAATGCTCTGCGAACTTTGCGGTCGAGAGACACCATTTACCAAACAGACGGAGATCGAAGGCTCGGTCCTGAAAGTATGCCCGGATTGCGCCAAATTTGGCACGCCGGTGGAATCGCGTTCCCAAGGTCGGCCCAGCCGACAGGGTGGGAGCACGAAAAAAGAAGGCGGCGGCAAGTCACCAGGTATCAATGTCAGCGAGCGCTTGGAGCGCCGCGCCCGGCGGCACCGGGAACGCGATGTGTTTGACCGCGAGGAAGAGGAACTCGCGGCTGATTTCTCGAAGCGTATTCGGCGTGGCCGTGTCAAACGGGACTGGAGTCAAGAGGACCTCGCGAAGAAACTGAACGAGAAGAAATCGATCATTGCGAAGCTCGAATCCAATTCGATGTACCCCGACGACAAGCTCCGCAAGAAGCTCGAGCGGACCCTCGATGTCAAACTGACGGAGCATATCGAACCGACGAAGACGACCTCGCACGAAAGCGGCCGGGCCATGACCCTGGGCGATTATTTCCGCAAGGCGAAATAGAGAGATAAAGTCGAGGTTGAGAACTGATCGGCTCAGCTCGGTTCGGTTCAATTCAGCTCGTTATCATCCTATGCATTATCGTCCGCAGTCGGCTCTGGTGTATCATCGAAGTCACCGGGCACGCACGCCTCCACTTCTTCGAGCAGCACTCAGTAGGTCTTGAGCCAAATCCCTTTGATGCGACCATAGTGGGACGCATTTCGCGTGAGGGTC
>CAZSUE010000760.1:0-2699 GCA_964609045.1 uncultured archaeon
GGCAACGGCGGGACAGACTGGCATAACTTCACATTGACCGTGAACAACGTGAACGACGCACCAATAGCAAACGATGATCTCTACACCACGGACGAGGACACCCTGCTGAACGTGGTCGCCCCTGGACTTTTGGCGAACGATACCGACCCAGACGCTGGCGATGTGCTGAGCGTGGTTGCAAACACCTTCGCGACCACAAACGGTGCTAGTGTTACCATAATTGGTGACGGTAGTTTCTCCTACGACCCGACCGGTTCAGCTACGTTGCAGGCATTGGGTATCGGCGAGTGGATGCTTGACACATTTACCTATACGATCACTGATGGGAATGGAGGTGTGGACCTGGGCACGGTGACCATCAATGTCACTGGGGTCAATGATGCCCCGGGAATCATCACGGCACCGGTGGTTGAGGCAGTGGAGGGCGTGGCTTACTCCGTCGATTACGATGTGCAGGATGTGGATGCCAGTGACGTACTCACTTGGTCCCTGGCCACCAACGCCACCTGGCTGAGTGTCGTTGCCACAACGGGCGTTTTCAGCGGCACCCCGGAACCTGGAACCTTCTACGCAAACGTTAGCGTTTCCGATGGCAATGGCGGGTCTGACTGGAACAACTTCACGCTCACCGTTCACCAAGACGCAAACGGCAACGGCATACCCGACCACATAGACTCCGAGATGCTTATGGATATAGTGTATAACAACCAGACTGTGTACCAGAACACCACCAACAATGTCACGATCGGCGTTTCGGACGCGGATTCAGACGGTGATGGCTGGAACGACGCCATCGAGATCGTCGTGGGGACCGACCCGCTGGACCCCGCCGATGTGCCCGCGGACGAGGATGGCGATGGGATTGCGGATATCGTGGATACTGGCACGGAAAAACAAAGCGCAAGTACCACGGAAACACCAATATGGGCGTACCTGGCACTGCTGGCCGCCGTCGTAATGGCGATCCTGGCCGTGGTCCTGTTCGTGAGTCGGAGAACGCAGCCCCTTACAGAAACAGGCCAAGCGCCGGAGTCCGGTGTGGAAGAGCCCGAGGATGAAGAACTTGAGATCAAGGAGGAAGAATTCGGCGAATATCCAGAGGACGAGGCGAACCCCGACGCCGACGAAACTGGCGATGTAGACCAGGATAAGGAAGACATCGAGAGCGAAGATGATGAAGTTTAAGAATAACCGACACAAAAAAGGGTGCATATGCCTGGGCCTTTTGCTCACGACTCTTCGGTCGCTATCGCTCCCTCGCCCCGTTGCACTCTCCTCGCTACGCTCGCCGGGGCGTATAACACGCGGCTGTCTGGCTTCGGGGGTTGCACCCCCTCCGACCCAAATTGGCTCACTGTGTTCGCAAACTTCGGATAGCCGCCAGACGTCCTCTGAAATAAAACTGGCCAAGAAGAAAAGAAAGTGAACAGACCAATACATTAATAAATGCCAACAGATAATATCTATTAGTATAAGTGATCCTCATGGTTTCCATCACAATTCCACAGAAGATGAGCGTAGAAATTGACGCGATAATTGATACGGGCTATTATGATAATCGTTCAGAATTCATACAAGACGCTATACGAATGTATTTGGCACAGAAACCAGAAATGCGATTAGTAGCAGCAGTTGAACTCTATAGACAAGATAAAATTACTTTATCCCGTGCTGCAGAAATCGCAGGTTTATCATTTGAAGGCATGAAATCGATACTCCAAGATGAAGGTATTTTAAGACGGGGGAAATCAAGTCCTGATCGAAAGAGAAAAGGAATGAATGAGTTGGTTTCTTAATCGTTATCGATAATTGCATCCTAAGTTCATTAGGGGAAATAGATCGACTCGACCTTTTAAGACATCTAACACAGCCTATAACATCAGCGGGGGTAATCGAAGAAGTATTTCGATCTGAAATAGAGCACTTAGTGAAAGTAATTTCAAATGCCATTAACGACATCTTAGAAATATCAAAGATAACGCAAATCACAACAATTCCAGAGATTTAGAATAATTATCCATTTTTAAGTTATGTAGATGATGAACTCACCCTTTTTTGCAAAGAATATGACGCTCCGATGTTATTTGATGATAGGAAATTATTGACAATTGCAGATTCGATATTTTAGACTTCAACCTTGGATCTTTTTGACTTTCTTTTGACTTTGAAAGATTGTTCAATCCTGAACCAAATAGATATCAGGAATATCATAATAGCCCTGGATAAGACGGATCAATATACATTCGGAACTGAGGATTTGAAAATATTAACGGAATAAGAATGGGTCTGTTCACTTTCAAGAAGGCAAGTTAGACTTCAGATAACAGCGCGTAACTGGCTCTAGACCCTGTGGGTCTTTCGCCCAAATTCCTCACTGCGTTCGGAACTTCCGATACGCCCAACTCATTAGCCGCAATCGGAACCAGAGGGCAAGAATGAAACGTATTCTTTTCGAAGAAGACCCACCACTCTATCATGAATATGCTCTTGCTCAACCACTCAACTCAAACGATTTGAAAAGGCAAGAGATATATGCTAGCAAGTTGATATCATATATCGTGGTACAATGACAACCAGTCAAGTATTTTTTCGGATCGACCAGAGCTGATTAAAGAGGCTTGACGGGGAGATAAGAAGCAAAGGATATAAGAATAGAAATGAGTGGTTTCGAAGTATTGTGCGAAGGACTATTGAAACTG
>CAZSUE010000761.1:0-2697 GCA_964609045.1 uncultured archaeon
GATGGTAATATTTTCGTTCCGCCAACCACTACCAACATGGATCCCGTTCGTCGTATCCGTGATCGTGTTGCGAGTGATCACGGTATCTTTCGACCCCGCAATATAGATACCCCACCAGCGATGGTCCGAGATCGTGTTGTTGGTCACGGTCGTTCTCTTACACTGTGTTAGCCAGATGCCGATCTCGCCGCTGGTCGAGATGGTGTTGTTCGTAATGGTGCAGTTCTCTACACGATCCATGAAGATACTATTGACGCTGAACCCGGTGAGGTTCGTCCAGTTTGCGTTGATGAAGAACTGGCCGTTGACCACGGTGGCTTGCGAGCCGTTCCCGATCATGGTCACGCTACGATTCACGATGACATCTTCGTCGTAGCTGCCCGCCCATACATGGATGGTATCGCCTTCGGCCGAGTTATTTGCAGCCGCTTGGATCGTCAAATAGTCGCCGTTACCGCTTGGATCGACGATGTGCGTGGTCGCCGCCGCCGATGAGGAGAGGAGTACGAGCGATATAATTACGATAACGATTGCGATTGCGATACCTGCGGCGAAGCCGATGAGCGGCCATATGCGGTCCGTGTCGTTCATTTTGAGATCTCTCCGATTGATAATGGTTGTGCGGTAGCCAACTCTTGTCAGCACGATTGGAAAAATGCGTGGATATGCTACCAGACCAACATTCTTGAGATTGGACTCTCGTTTCGTCACGCTTAATCTTTTCCCCTCCAGCCTCCAGCCATCCTTTCATTTCGTTCCATTTCGTTCCATTACGTTCTCTTCCGCGCACGCTAGGCTCTGGTGGCGTAGTGCGGTGCCAGTGATCGCTGATGATGATGATCCGAGCGTCGAGTGGCCAAAACCTTTTTAGGTACTAAACAAATGTGCGCGATGAATGCGCTCTACCCTCGAAAAACTGAAGCGTGGTACGATCTCGGTCGAGGAGGCGGCCCATGAACTGCGCACCTCGATCCTCGCCGTCCACGACCTCGCGCGGCTCGATGTGAACCGCGCATCGCGGACCGGTATCCCCGAGATCGTCATCGCCGAGGGAAAGGACGCCGACCATCTCTACGAGATCGCGCACACATACCTTTGCGCGCGCGGCCATGTCATCATATCGCGGCTCGACCCCACCGTGTACGACCATTTGAGCGCGCGCGGGCTGGAGCTCGATTATCAACGGCTCGCGAGGGTCGGTGTCGCATGCCGTGATGGGCACGAGCCCGAACCCACGGGAGCGACTATCGGGATACTCTCCGCCGGCACCAGCGATATCGGCGTGGCGGAGGAGGCGCGCATCGTTGCCGAGGCGCTCGGCGCAACCGTCCATAGCGTTCACGACATCGGCGTCGCCGGGGTGCATCGACTCCCACGGGCTCTCTCCGAGCTCGCCGAGAAACGGATCGATATCGATGTCTATATCGTCGCAGCGGGACGCGAGGGCGCGCTTCCCACGCTCGTTGCAGGCCTCGTCGACGCGCCGGTGATCGGCCTCCCCGTATCCACCGGGTACGGGATGGCGGGGAAGGGCAAGGCCGCGCTCTACGGGATGCTCCAATCTTGCACGCCGCTCGTGGTCGTCAATATCGACGCCGGCACCATCGCCGGTGCGGTGGCGGCGCAGATCGCCAATAAGATCGCGAACGCACGACGCGCTGCACAATGACCACCCACCATGGCCCGCCACACGGGATCCATCGCGATACCATAGATCGCACAGTTCATTATAGACCCTCGATATACCTATGTCTCCCATTCAATTAACGATCGGGACCAGCGTCATCCATAATCAGAATATATCACGGTAAGGTGAGGATTTGGACGAAAAGAAGGAGATCCAAAAGGTCACGCAAGAGCTCAATAATGCAGAGAAGAGGTTCCGGAGCCTTATCGACAAACGGAACGAGTACAATAAGGAAGCCGATTTCATCAGGGACGAGCGTGACACACTCAACGCCGAATGCCGCAAATATGTGGACAAGATGAACGAGATGAAGCAGAAGCGCGACGAGATCGTGCAGGTCATGAAGATGCACAAACAGTCGCGTAACAATTTCCAGACGCGCGCGAAAGAACTGATCAAAGCGAAAAGTAAGCGGCGTGAAGATCTCGAGAAGGAACTCCCCAACGAGATCGGGCGCCTCGAGAGCGAGATCAAGATGCTGGAGCATAAGCACCAGACCCAGCCCATGTCGCTGGCGAAGGAGGACGAGGTCCTCGACCGCATCCGCGAGATGCGCGAGATGCTCGATGAGCTCATGGAGAAGAACAAGGATCAAGAGGTCGTGCGTGTCGAGGTCAACCGTATCGACGATCTCATCGACGAACTCTTCAAACGCGCCGACGAGAAGCACGCGCTGGTCCAGCAGCTCCATCACGAGTCGCAAAAATGGCACGAGAAGGCGCAGGCGTTCATCAAGGATATCAAGCTCCTCCGGCAGCAATCCGATAAGAAACACGAGGAGTACCTGGAGCAGCGCGAGCGCGCCGATTATTACCATAACCGGGCCATGAAACTGCGCGAGAAGGTCATCGAACTGCAGAGGGAACGGCGGGACCAGCTCGAAGAAGCGCGACGGCTCATCGACGAGCAGAACAGGGCGGTGCGCGATGCGTTCGAGAGCGATGAGGCGGTGCAAGAGGCGGCCGACGACGCGCTGGAGCAGCTGTTCAAGAAAGGGAAGCTGAGCATGT
>CAZSUE010000762.1:0-2694 GCA_964609045.1 uncultured archaeon
GGAGCGGTGTGCGGTGTGCGTGGAGCGGTGTGCGGTGTGCGGTTAGCGGGGTTGTTTTTGGTGGTCGTGGGGAGCGTGGAGCGGTGTGCGTGGAGCGGTGTGCGGGGTGCGGTGAGCGGTTAGCGGTTAGCGGTGTGCGTGGAGCGGTGTGCGTGGAGCGGTTAGCGGTTAGCGGTGTGCGGTGTGCGGTGTGCGTGGAGCGGTGTGCGGTGTGCGTGGAGCGGTGTGCGGTGAGCGGTTAGCGGTGTGCGGTTGGTTAGGAGCTTTAATTTACACTATCCTTTATTACTGAGCTCGAGGTTGTTGTAAAACTCTCCTTCGTGTATTTCAAATGGACTGAGAGGGTCTCCCACTTCCAATCTCAGATAGATGGTACTTGATATGTAAAGTTATGCAACAGCCTCAGCTCTATTGGTCTACTCCTCGATGTTGACGCCTTTGCTTTGCACGACGCGGAGATCGCCTGGGGGAAGTACGGCTTGGAGCGCCTCGATACCGCTTTCGAACTGGCGCGCGAGCTGTTTGGCGACGGTTTCGCGCGGTGTAGTGCCCGGTTGGACTACCACGAACTGCTCGGCGTGGTGTTTCACGGCGGCGACGGGACCGCCCATGACCTTTGGGACATGCTCGACCTCGACGAGACCGATGCCGAGTTCCAATGGGAGATGGCGGACGTAGTTGCGTTTCCCGCGGACGATGAACGCGCCCTTGGCGAGGAATTCGCCCGCTTCGGGTGTTTTGCTCACCTGTTCCGGTTTGACCCAGTACGCGCTGGCCGCAGCGATCCGCGCGCGCCATGCCTTTGAATAACAGACGGAGAACTGGCATGCTTGTTGCAACGCCGCCTCGGCGATCGCGTCCTCATCATCCGATTTTTTCACCACCACGCTGGGCGCGCCATGGATGTCTGCATGTGCGTAACGGTCGTGGTCTTCGAGATATTTATTGACCACGCGGTCGTTGGTCTGCGCATCGCGGCCAGCGACGACGATGTTGTCGGTGGAAGCGATGAACCATCGGTAGTTCTCGAACCAGAAATGTTTCGACGGCTGCTTGCGCACCACCTCCAGTTTCGGCGGACCGGAGGCGCGCATCGTCTCGATCTTTTTGAGCGTATCTTCAAGTGCGCGTTGGGCGCCCTCACATTTGTTCTTGAGGCGCTTGGCCCGTTCATAATAATACTGTGCGGATGCATTGATATCTTCGTTCAGGTCGAGTCGGACCTTGAATGTTTGTTCGGGATCGTCTGCCGCCGTGAGTGGAACGATAACGGTCCCCTGGCGTGGATCGAGATCGAGGATCTGGTCGGTTTCCTTCACTCGCTCCTTCATCTCGTTGAGGCCGAGCCGTTCTTTCGCATCCCGCAGAACCCGTAATATCGATTCGCATTGCTTGTAGTTTGCATAGATCGCGTCGGCTTTCGCGCCGTTCTCCTCGATCTTGGCACCGAACCGCTCGATGGCGCGCTCTTGTTGCACTTTCGTTCGCTCGAGCGCACCGATCTGCTGCTCGTAGGCGGAGCGCGCTTTTCGCGCGCGCTGCTTCGTGCGCATCTGCGGTGTGTCGGCGTCGATAGGCGCACGATAGGCATGATCGATCGCTGCGTTGAAGTTCTCCGCGGGCTCTGTTCGATATGCTTCGGTCGCGTACCGTACGAACGGGATCGGTGTGATATCGATGGGTGCTGCGACCGGTTCATCGTCGTTTCCCGTTCGGCTGGGGCTACCATCATCTTCGCTCGCTTCTGCCGGCGATGGATAGACGATGCGCGGGTCCGGTTCGGTGCGCACCGTTTCGAAGACGGCGTTCATATGGTCGAATAAATCCCTGATCTGGCTGTCTTCCAGCGTTGAGGGGTCCGTATTCTTGTCGAGGTTGGCGCGGTGACAGAGCTCCTCTCCCAGCGTACCGCCGGTGTTGACGGTGAGGATCAGGGTGCGCACAAGATCGCGGTCCGATCGCCGAAGCATTTCCTCAAAGGTGTGATGATCCATGATAACTGGGTTGGGGCGCGGCGGGGGTGGTATATAGGGGCGACCGGTCCTGACCTCGCGGTGTGACCATGACTGGGCCCGAAGCGGTTGGACGATGGTCCCGTCCTTGACGAGAATGATGTTGCCATCATGGAAGAGCTCGATCACGAGCTCGTAGCGCTTGTGCGCTTTTTCCACGACGAGTTTGAGGACGCGGTCGAAATCGTGCTGCTCGAACCCGAGCACCCGCCCGTTTTGGAGGTGTTTGCGGAGGAGCATTGCGAAGTTCGACGGTTCAGCGGGATTGGGGCGTCGGTGCACGGTCAAGCAGAGATAGGATCCGACGACGATGGCAAGCTCTTCCTGTGCATATCTCCCCCGCGGTGCCGCGGCCAATTCTTCATCGCTCTTGCGGCGGTTGAACCGAACGAGGATCTCCTGGCGGGTAGGTTGGTAGACCTTGGAGAGGTAAGCGTCGCGGAGCCTGGTGAACTCCGGGTCGGCGCCGAGTGCGTAGATATCGAGACTGGACAGCGTTTCTTTCACATCGTGCTAGAGGTCGGTTAGACTTTTCAATCTTTCTCTTCTCCGATCGTGGGGATGGCGAACCTCATCCGTAAGTGCATCGTTATTGAATGAGACGTCTGTTGCCTGTTGTTCAACCCTCTCTCTCATCCATGGCACAATACCCTCACTTTTCAAGTCGGCCATTATCGGGAAG
>CAZSUE010000763.1:0-2693 GCA_964609045.1 uncultured archaeon
ACTCGATCTCGTACATGATCCGCCCCTCGGCACCGACGATGACCACCGGGAACGAGGAGCTATGCGTTTTCTTGTGCGTGTAACAATAGTCGTTGATGGCGAGGAGCGGTGAGGGCTCCGGAATGAGGATCAGGTCATAGTCCGAAATATCGTACTCACGCAGGAGGGTGTCGGCGCCGAGCGAATAGGGCGCTTCCTCTCCGAAACAGAAGGTAAGGAACAGTTCGCCGTCGATGGTCTCTTTCCGCTCCATTAGTCCACGGACCGCGCCGACGGCGGCGGCGCAGCCGCCCTTCATATCCGCCGCACCGAGCCCGTAGATCTTCCCGTCCTCTTCTATCGCACTGTATGGGTCATGGAACCATTCACCCCGCGCCTCGACCGTGTCGAGATGGCCGTTGAGCATGATCTTCAGGCCATCTCCGTTCCCAAGCTTGACGTAGAGATTGGAGGCGTCCTTATAAATGAGATAGGGGTTATGGATCGATTCGAACCGCGGCTCGAACCCGGCGTCGGAGAGATAACGCTGCATGAAGTCGTAGATCTCGCGCCCGTCGTTGAGGCTACTGGGTATCGAGATCAGTTGCTTGGTAAGATCGATGATCGCGTGTCGTTCCCTGTCCGATAATATCGACGGGCTCATAGCTCTCCTCCCAGTGATCGTTGGTGTTGTGGCCCCAGTATGATGCGTGGATGACCGAGCACATGATAGCAATGGCTCGGCGGTATTAAACGCTACCTCTTTGGAGAGGATAGTTTCACGATACTGGCCGCCCGATCGCAATGGACCTTTTCGCTGGTGTGTTGAGAGAGCGTATCGCTGACGATTCTCGAGCGTTCAAGCGGCTCATTGGCGGGCGCGACCGCGCGGTCCACAGTCTCAGTCTCAGTCTCAGCCTCACCCCTGTCTCACCCTGTTCTCATCCCTGTCTCGTCTTCGCCAACCACATAGCGCACACCGCTGTGGGGTGGGGCGACCCTATTTTCTAAGCCGCCAAGCCCCGATCCGTTCCTCTCTTAGCTCTCTTGATAGATCATACGGAAATATTTGCGTTCCAATCCCATCTTTTCGTAGAGCTTGATCGCGCGCGGGTTATCGGTCTCGACGTGAAGCGAGAAATCGCCGCCGGTGGTATCGATCACTTTCTGGATCAACTGCGTGGCGATCCCGCGCCCCTTCACATCCTTCTTGGTGGCGATATAGGAGAGATGATACCGTGGAAAGAATGTGTCGAAATTGCTGCGTGAGATGATGGCGATGCCGTTGAGAATATTTTCATCATAGGCGCAGATGACATAGCCGCTCTCGAACGCGTTGGTCACCGCCTCTTCGATCTCGTCGAACGGGTCCGAGAACTGAACGAGCCAGTCGTCGAGTTTTTGGATGAACTTTTCGTACGGCATCCCGAGGTCCGCACGATCGAGTACGCGCACATCGATATCGACGCGCCCGTCGTTGAGGATGACGATATATACGCCGTCTTGGGGCGCATTTTCTCGGGCGTACTTGAAGAGTGCTGCGATCGGGTACGAGTTCGAGCGGCGGAGGATGATATCCTCGTACGATTGGAATTCATCGTAATATTGTTCTAATTCGCGGTCGGTCACACCGATGGCCGCACCGTAGGTGTCGTAGAGCGCGTTCAGTGCGTCTTGGCCGTTGAAACATTTCAAATTGACGAGGTTCCGGTTCATCTCTGACTCGTCGACCTCCTCGGGGTCAAGTTCTACTATGTTCGGTTCGCTGCGTTTGTAGGTCTCGACGATGGCGTTCCCGTGATCGGTACTGACGGCGACGAGCCGCGGTAAGCGTTGGATCGTTTCGTAGACCCACAGTTCCTTCAGCCCCATATGGAGTCCGGCGATGGAGGAGCCGTTACTGGTCTGACAAAAGACCGTATCGATGGAGTTCTTGGTCTGGTGCACCAGCTCGTTGGCGATGTAAGAAAATGCGTACATATTCATCATATTGTTCTCGAGGCCCGGATTCGCATCGTACCAACCGTTCTCTTTGGCAACCTCGCGGCTTCTGCGTACACAATCGATATAGGACTCACCGAACTCCCGGACCTCCACATGGGGGCCGAGGACGAGCTTTTTCCGGTAGAGCGTATCCTTATCGGGGATGTAGAAGATCAATTTGACATCGTAGAAATCTGCGAGATAGGAGAGCGAACCCGCGGTGGTACCCGTGGTCCCCATACAGATCGTGCGTTTATCACGGGCGATGGCGTCGCGGATGATGAGATAGGCGAGTCGGTCCTCGCGGTGGCCCGATGGGTTGTTCCCTTCGAGCTTGAGGTAGATCTTATTGAACCCCAATGCATTTTCGATCTTCTTGGCTCTGACCAACGGTGTGCGTCCCACTTGATGGCGAAAAATTTCTTCAGGCATACTAACACTGCATTTTACGATAGTTTTATCTATTCCACTTCACCGTACTATTTAAGGCTTCTGATCCCGCGGGGCGGCCTGTCGTATCGTTGTACGAGGCTGTGCTTTGCTGTGCTGTACTGCGGTGCGTATCGCACAGACCTGCTATATTATATAACCCTACTTCGATTCAGCAAAAATGGTCCCTGCGGGTGCATTTCTGCGAGGTTCGCAATTGTAACACCATCCTCACCGTTACCCCGTTTACCGATCATCCATCCGATCTGATCTGATCTGATCTGATCTGATCTCATAATCTC
>CAZSUE010000764.1:0-2683 GCA_964609045.1 uncultured archaeon
CCCACCTTTCCCACCGTTCTCGCCACCTGCATCACCTGCGCCACCTGGGGGTCCCGGTTCACGATCGGGAAGGAACGCGATCGGGTCCGTGGACGCGACGATCATGTTCGTGTAGGTCCCCGCCGCGCGAATGATCGGGAACAGCTTCCTGAAGAGGAACTGGATGCGATCCGCCGCATTTTGATAATCGTCGATATAGACCACCGCGCCCACGGTGGTGAAGATGCGCTTGAGGATACGCACCACCGCTTCGATATTGATGATCTTGTGCTCGTGAAGATACCGCTCCAACGCAGGGCGCTCCATGGCCGAAAAGAACTCGGCGAGGCATGTGAGCAGTTTCCGCAGCGTATCGCTGGGATAGAGCGAATGCCAGAAGATGTTCGTCTTCCCGCGGTACCGCTTGGCGAGTTTGGCGAGGAGCGTGGTCTTGCCCATCCCCACGATACCGTAGATCGCAACGAAGTTCCCGAGCGAGATCGCATCCTCGATCTGGCTCAGTTCGCGCGTGCGGTCGACGAACCGACCGATAGGCGGCGCGTTCATCGTATGATCCACATACTTCGTCACATCCTCGACGATGGCCAGCGGCCGTTCCCGATACATATCCGGCAGCCGCTGCTTCATCTTGCGCGCGGTGAGCTTGAAGCATCGGAACTGGTTCTTGACCGGATCGACGACGATGGCGCTCTGGTACGGCTGTTTGAACATCCGGAGCTGGGTCTGGAGGTCGACGACGCTGAGGAAACAGCTCATGTTCGGGTGTGAGTGGTACCATCCGAGGATGAGGTAATCGCCTTTCTTCTCGTCGAGTACGCCCATGAGCCGCTCGAAGCCCGTATCGGAGAACTTCACCGAGACCGTGGACGCGTCGAGCTCGGTGGTGATCGCTTCGGTGATCACCGTATATTCTCGCTCTTCCCACCGGTACCGCTGCCCGATGAGGAACCCCATCACCTCGAGGTCGAGGTCGGCGTATTCCTTGCAATGCTCCACCATCTTCTTGAGCGCCGTCCGGGTCAGGTAGGTCTCCGGGCGGATCCCCCTAACAGTAACATTATTACTATCAGTATCAGTATCATTACCAGTATCACTAACGGTGTCGGCAACGATCCGTGAGGTGTCCCAGTCTGCGAGTCGGGTGTCCGCCACCGGCACCGGTCTCGGCGGCGGTTGGCTCTCGATGATCGCTTTCGTCTCTTTCAATATCGTCGGCGCTTTCCCCACTGTCATCCCTCTCGTTCGTTATCGCACCGACCGGAGCTGCTCGTTCAGCGTTGGCCCTTGAGCCAATCCTTCAGCACGAGCAGTCCGAGATGGTTGAATGTGACCTGCACATTCTTCCCCGTCTTCGCGCTCGTTGCATAATGCTTTGCATTATATTCGGCGGCGAGCTTCGTGACCTCCTCGAACTTGAACTGCGCCTTATGCTTCAGATCGCTCTTGTTCGTGAGGATGATGAACGGGCGCTCGCCAACCGTATCCTTGAACTTCGAGATCCAGTAGGGTAGGTTCTCGAAGGTGTCACGCCGGGTGAGGTCGCAGACGAAGAGCGCGCCCTTCGCACCGCGGTAATAGGATGCGAAGACGGACGAGAAGGTCTCTTTTCCCTCCACATCCCAGATATTGAAGGTGATCTTGTACCGCTTCCCCGTCTTTTGCGACATCAGCTCGATATCCTTCTTCGTCACCTTCGTACCGATGGTGGAGAGATAATCGGCCTTGAAGATATCGTGCACGAACTTGACGATCAGGCTCGTCTTGCCAACGGCGGGGTCGCCGAGCAGACAGATCTTACGCGCGATCGTCTTACCGCCCGATGATTTCTTGCGCTTCGTCCCCGGTGGCGGCGGTGGTGGCGGCGGGAGTTTGCCTAACAGTGATTGCATCAGCCATATCCTGGGCCGTATCTGGTCGTGGCTATCCATCGCTCGTACGCTCCCAATACTGTGTCGGAAGATCGGGGTCCGACCGCACCTCGCCCAACAGCATCGACGCGGTTCGTTCTGGACCCATGCATCTCCTCCTGTGACTCGGTATCGTTTCATAGAGAAGGGGATTACTATTTATATGGTTTACCGGCGTCATACCGCGCAGCCGACTGTACCGAAACGGACGCGTTCGTACTTATATTGGCATCGATCATCGCGCGATACCGGCGGCAACGGACGAGAAAGTAGAGAAGAGACAACGCACGACGAGGACGACTCCAACGCCAACGGCTCAGACCGCAAAACCGACCTCGAGAGAATCTACCGGCGGCAAGCGTCCGATGCCATCCCCCGGCATCTCCCGTCCCCACCCGCGGCGCTGGTGAGGCTCGTCGAGCGCACCATATCGCGCCGTCTTCATCCTCCTCCGTTACGAGCGTCCCTCGTCATCCGATGGATGCATCGGCGCGGAATGTGCATGTTTATTGTTTACATCGGTCTGCCAGCAACCGCGAGCGCTGCTTTCTCCTCCCATCCTCCCGCTTCTCCATACTCGGTCGGTGGGACCGACGCTACCACCCATCGCTCACCCATCACTTCCCGCCACATTCCCCCGTTTACCTGCCGCCTCGTTCCCTCGTCGCGCCATTCCTCGCTTCGCTCAGAGTCAGCGTCCGGCGTCAAGTGTCTCGCCGCATCCCCCGTCGCGCCATTCCTCGCTCCGCTCGGAGTCAGCGTCCGGCGACAAGTGT
>CAZSUE010000765.1:0-2681 GCA_964609045.1 uncultured archaeon
GCCTCTTGGCCTCTCGCACATGCAAGGCCGATGGGCATGAGACAGGTACATATGTATAACGATCTCACGGGGGACGAATCCCGCGTGTGCCCATTCTTTTCTATTTTATTGCGTGCTCGCTGTGCTCGCTGGGGCAAGCGGCTGAAAGTTGCGCTGATCATAAAACCGGGAGAAAGATTTTTCACAAGGGTGCGGTATGCCCAGCGCCATGGGTCTGATGGACTGGCTCTTTACGGTGGTGCACATCGAGCGGCATCTCACCAATACTTATTATATCGGCATGGCGGTGATCGTCGTCCTCGCGCTCGTCGTGGCCTGGCGTACGCGTTTCATCCGGTTCGGCGCCATGCTCTGGCTGACCTCGGGGCTCATCTGTCTCGGGTGGGAGGTCACGCTCTGGGCCACCGGCATCCGGCACTACAACTTCACCGCGGTGCTCGAACTGCTCTATCACGGCTTTACGGAGGCCGGGCCGGGGTTGATCCTGATGAGCGTCGTGGGTCATTATGCGAAGATCGTCGACCTCTCGTGCTTCCGCGACCCGCCGAATAGCGCTGGCCAGGGCGAGAGTACCACCGATGAGGAGGTGTGCTGATGCTTGCAGAATGGCTCGCGCAGCCGGCGGAGGTGGACCGTATCGTCAATTACCTCTATCTTCTCGTGGTCTGTCTCATCTCCATCGGCGTGGCCATCTATGCACTGGCGACGAAGAACCGGAACGCGGTCCGGATGTACCTCTATGCGATCCCGGTCTGGCTCGGCATCGAAGGGCTCGGGCTCACCACCGGCTGGCGCACCTATTCCGAACCGGTCTGGCTCATCTATCTTATCGTTTCCATCGCCGAGGATGCGGGCTGGGTCTGTCTCGCCTATATCCTCAGCGAACGGTTATATGGGCTCTTCTTTCGGCGCTCAGCCGGGCGCACCCGTCAAATCGGTGAGAACGGGACGCAATAAATGCTTCATTCGGATCAGCGGGTCACGGTTGCATTGGTATATCGGAGCGGACGTTTCCTCTATCCACGCGGGTGACGGTGGGTAACTATAATTACATGCATTGTATTTCACACGAAGACTCCTGGAAATAGGTGGCACGCTATGGGCGAGTACGCGGATCGTGATCGTTTTATCCCGTTGAGGACTGCGGAGATCGTCGAGCTACTCTGTGAAGAAGGAACGCTGACCGCAACCCAGCGTAATCGATTCAACTCGCTTGCCGTCTTGATCGAGGATATTTTTCACCACGAATTCCAGGCGGATACCGAGGCGTTGGAAGAGTATTATTACCCGTTCGACCCCGATACCGATCTCATCACGCTGCAGGAGCATTCGAGAAAAGAGCGCCGGATGATGAAGGGGCAGTTTTTCAAACGTATCTACCGGCTGTTCAAGAAAGCGAACTTCGATCGTGTGGATCAGGAAGAGATCGATTACGCCATGGAAGAGGATTCCGATATGGCGGTGAAGGTCAACCTCGACTTTGACGATTTCGAGGAGATGCAGCTCTTCAAGCGCGGTGAAACGACGCAGGTGGTCGAGGTGCCCGGTCCGCTTAGACATCTCTCCAGCACGCTCGGCGATCGCTTCAAGCGCAAGATCGAGATCGAGATCTACAAGCGTGTGGTGACGATCTTGCGGTTCAAACCCGATTATCGCGGCTCGAGAAAGACGCTGCAGATGGAGTCGGACGAAACGAAGATCTACATCAAAGTGTTCAAGAATGTGCCGAAAAAGGATCTGGAGATGATCTTCCCGAACTCGAAGGTGAAGATGACGATCTTCGACCGGCTCAAGATCATCGTGCCGGTCCTCCTCGGGCTCGGCGCGGGCGCGACCAATATCTACAAACTCGTTCAGGGCGAAACGACCGACGAGCTGCTGGTCGTGTTCGCAGTGGCATTACTGGGGTATGTGGTCAAGAGCTACATCAGCTACAAGAACGCGATATTGACCTATATCAAGACGCTCAGCAGCGGTCTCTATTTCAGGAACATCGCCAACGGGCTCTCCACGATCCATTACCTCGCCAACGAAGCGGAGGAGGAAGAGACGAAAGAAGCGATGCTCGCCTACTATTTTCTCCTCAAACACGACGCACCGGTGAAGCAGGCAGCGTTAGACGATACGGTGGAGGAATGGTTCGAGGAGAAGGGCATCGTGATCGACTGGGAGGTCGACGACGCGCTGAGCAAACTCAAACGTCTCGGTCTCGCCTCCACGAGCGACGGCGGATGGACGGTGGTGCCGTTGGATACTGCGCTCGACCGGCTTCTTACGCATTGGACTGAGATGGAGCGGGATGCGGTGAGCGGTTAGCGGTGAGCGGTTAGCGGTTAGCGGTGTGCGTGGAGCGGTGTGCGTGGAGCGATAGCATGATCGGTTTGGGGTTGAGTATGTGGTAATGTTCCAAACAGAGCATACGGTCTATTTTCAACCATCATCGGCGATGGACGCAGTGGCTTCAGATAGCGTCGACCTCGTCGTCACCTCGCCGCCGTATCCAATGATCGAGATGTGGGACCGACAGTTCGCGCAGCTCGAACCATCCATCGGCGAGGCGTTGGAACGCTCCGACGGCAAGCGCGCGTTTGCGCTCATGCATACGCTCCTGGACGAGGTCTGGAGCGAGGTGGACCGCGTCATTTCGCCCGGTGGCATCGTCTGTATCAATATCGGCGACG
>CAZSUE010000766.1:0-2678 GCA_964609045.1 uncultured archaeon
CTTTTTGCATAATCGACGCCTTATGTAACAGCCGGATACCCTCCGCTCCGGTTCCTGCCAGCGCCGCATTGGCCGCACCTATCGGCTTTTTGCATAATCGACGCCTTATGTAACAGCCGGATACCCTCCGCTCCGGTTCCCGCCAGCGCCGCATTGGCCGCACCTATCGGCCTTTTGCATAATCGACGCCTTATGTAACAGCCGGATATGCTCCGCTCCGGTTCCTGCCAGCGCCGCATCTGGCCGCACCTATCGGCCTTTTCCATACTCGGTACCTTATGTAACAGCCGGATACCCTCCGCTCCGGTTCCTGCCAGCGCCCTCGTGTCCACCTTCTCTTCTGTGGCTTCTATAGCTTCCGCAACGCTTAATACCGCGCGCGGGGTTCGCCGCCGATGGTGACGGTGTTCGCATGCTGGTCTGTCCGCTCGATTATCGATACGGCTCCGAGGAGATGCGCGCGATCTTTAGCGAAGAGACGAAGCTCGAAACGCTCCTTCGCGTCGAGGCCGCCCTCGCAACGGCGTCGGCCGGAGCGGGCAAGTTCGACCAACGCTATGCGGACGAGATCGCGCGCTGCGCCACCACCGAGCGTGTCACGCTCGAGCGCGTCAAAGCGATCGAAGCGGAGATCAAGCACGACCTCATGGCCGTGGTGGTTGCGCTCACCGAGCAGTGCAGTGATGCGGCGGGGAAATATGTGCACCTCGGCGCCACCTCGAACGATATCATCGATACCGCCACCGCGCTGCAGCTGGGCGCGGCGCTGGACATCCTCGAGACGCAGCTCGAGACGCTCGAGGCGGTCCTCCTCGCCCGCGCCACCGAGCATCGTGAGACGGTCATGCTCGGGCGCACCCACGGCCAGGCGGCGCTCCCTATCACCTTCGGACTGAAGCTCGCGGTCTACGCCGCGGAGGTCCAGCGCCATCTCGCGCGGCTCGAGGAGTGTCGTAAACGCGTCTGTGTCGGGAAACTCTCCGGCGCGGTGGGCACCGGCGCGGCGCTCGGCGACCCCGCCACCGCCGAAACGATCGAAGCCGACGCCATGGACCGGCTCGGGCTTACCCCCGCGCTCGCCACGGGCCAGATCGTCGGCCGCGATCGGTACGCGGAACTGGTGGCGCAAATGGCCACGCTTGCGTCCACATTGGACAAGTTCGGGACCGAGATCCGGAACCTCCAGCGTAACGAGATCGCGGAGGCCGCCGAGGCGTTCGATATCGAAAAACAGGTGGGCAGCTCGACCATGGCCCAGAAACGCAACCCCATCTCCTCGGAGAATGTCTGCGGGCTGGCGCGTATCGTACGCGGGTTCGTCACTGCCGCATTAGAGAACATCCCGCTCTGGCACGAGCGCGATCTCACCAACTCGTCGGCGGAGCGGTTCATCCTCCCCCATGTCTGCATCATCGTCGATCATATGCTGCGCAAGATGGCGGGGGTGTTTCGCAATCTCGCCGTGGACGCGGCGAAGATGCGCGCGAACCTCGATGCGGCGGGTGCCACGATCATGGCCGAGCCGATAATGATCGCGTTGGTCGAACGCGGGCTCGGGCGCCAGAACGCGCACGAGCGCGTACGCAAATGCGCCCAGCGCGCTCGCGAGCGCGCGACCAGTTTCGTCGACGAGCTCGAAGCAGACCCGGTGATCGCCGACATGCTCGCCAGAAATGAGCTCGAAGAGCTGCTGGAGCCGTCGAACTATCTCGGTCGCGCGCACCAAATCATCGACGCGGTGGCGGCGCATCGGAGAACGCGACGGGAGGCGCGACGGGAGGCGCGCGGGAAGGAAGGAGAGGAAGAAAAGGAAGGAGAGAAATAAGGCCGCGGCAAGAGTTGGGACGACATCCCGCGGCGCCGGGGGCGCTCTTCGAGGCTGTGGATCATGCCATGTCTGTTCGTGACACCTTTCATGCCGTTCTGCTCAGTAGGGACCCTTTCAGAACAGTTATTGCGCATGCTAAACAATTACTGAGATACTTTCCCAGCCATTGGCGCGATTGCTGGCAAACTCGCGCCGCCCATTCACGATCGTCATAGACTACTCCGTCTCTGTCAATACCGGGTGCATGATCCAGAGCGAACCGCTATATAGCGCGAGCCGGAATGGTCGCGTGTCCACTGGGGGTCAACTATTGTTACTCTCTTTCGTCGCACGGTTCGCACGCGTCCCGAAACGGAAACGCAACCGCGAGCCCACAATGGCACAGCGCCTCGATTGCTGGGCATGCGGGCTCTACGAGACCGAGCCCGACATCTGTCGGCAATGTAAAAAATGCAATGGCTGGACGCGCGAGCATTTTGAAACGGAGCATTGGCGCGACCGGAGGATCGACCACGCGTTCGACGAAAAGCGGCAATTGACCGGTCGGGACTGAACAAAACAACGCCACCGCACCGCGGATATCTTTTAGGAACGGACGGATCCGGTGGAACCGGGGCCGCATCGGATCCGTTTTCCCACTTCCCCTCCACGTCCCATCACGGCCGCACCGTTTTTCCCAAGAAATATTGTTCTTCGACCCGATCTTTCGCGTCGGTCGCCCCGTTTTCTCCCGGCGCGTTGTTCCATTCCGAATGCCGAGGCGGTTGCAAAACCCTCCTTTCAAGAACGGGCTGCATTTCTGCAAAGATTGGCGACGGGGGAAATTGTGTCTCCGCCAATGCGACGAGGC
>CAZSUE010000767.1:0-2664 GCA_964609045.1 uncultured archaeon
TAGTTTAAAAATTTGGGGCGCGGTGGATTTCACGTCCTAGTTGGTGAACTACTGATACTCCTCGTCGAGCATGAGTTTCGCGCTGGTCCGTGACATTCTAAATATCATGAGCTTGAAGAGCGTGGGCTTTGGGCGTCGGTGCCCGATCAGTTCCGTATAGAACCGCTCGCTCTGCTTATCGATGGTCTCGTCGATCTTTTTCTGCGCCTTCTTTGTCATCGGTTCGAGCGTCGTGATACAAGCGCCCTTGACGACATTGAACCCCAATCCGCCGCGGACGAAGCTGAGATACTTCACGATATCCTTGCCGCCGTAGACGCCCTGCGCCACGATACTGGTGAAGGTCCTGCCGAAGAACCGTGGCCGGTGCCCGAGGAACGCGATCCTTTCGAGCAATATTTTCATGAACCCGGAGACTTGAACGAAATAGTTCGGCGACGCGAAGATGACGCCGTCGGAACGGTCGAGCTTTTCGATAAGCTTGTCCCGATCGTCGGCAAGCGGGCAGCATTCTTCCCCCTCGTCGATGCAGCGTTTGCATCCCCGACAGGGCTGCAGATCGTACTCGCTCAACCGAACGAGCTCGTACTCGATATCGTGATCGTCGTATTGAACGGCAGCCCGAAGGGCGAAAACAGTATCACGCTCCAGTATGTGCGATATCTCCAGAAGTGCCACCCCGACGAGGACTGGACGGTCTTTCATGTCTCGAAGCGGATCCATGCGCTCGAACGGGACGAAGGCGCGTTCTGCGCGATCATCGATGCGGTGCGTGCGGCCGACGGCGTCCTCTGGTCGTTCAGAGTGTTCATCCTCTCGGTATCCTCGCAATTGATGCGTTTCATCGAGCTGATCTGCGAACGCGACCTTATGGGGGCGTTTGCAAAGAAGTATACCGCGGTCCTCTCCACCTCGATCCATTCCTTCGACCACCTCGCGCACAACTACCTCCGCGCGGTCTGCGAGGATCTCGGGATGCGGTATGTGGACGGGCTGTCGCTGGACCTGAGAGACCTCGCCGAGGAGCGGCAGCGCGAGAAACTGCGACACTTCGCAGAGACGTTCCTTACCGCAGTCAAAGCGCACCGGACCACCATGACCGCGTACCCGCCGTTGCGGTTCAGTGATGTTCGATACCGGCCCTCGCCGCCGACGGAAGATATCGATCCAGAGGGGAAGCGTGTGCTCATCCTGACGGATACCTCGGACCCGGAAACCAACCTCGTCAAGATGCTCGGGCGGTTCCGTGCGGCGTTTGCCGATCCGACCGCGATCGAAATGATCGATCTCAACGATATCGATATTCGGAACGGGTGCTTCGGCTGCATGCGGTGCGGGTACGATCACCACTGCGTCCAGAAGGACGGTTTTGCCGCGTTCTATAACGAGCGCCTCCGCACGGCCGATATCATCGTGTTCGCCGGGACGCTCTGGAACGCTAGCTGGGGCCGGTACCTCTCCTCGACATGGAAGAAGTTCTACGACCGCGCGTTCTTCTGGAACCATACCCCCTCGCTGGCGGGCAAGCAGCTCGGGTATATCGTCAGCGGCCCGATCAGCCAGAACGGCGATCTCGTCCAGCTTCTCGAGGCGTCCTGTACCGCCCGGCAGGACGCGAATTTCGCCGGCATCGTCTCGGACGAGGATAAGGATCCAGCACAGATCGACGCGCAATTGGACGCGTTCGCCACACGGCTGGTGGAATGGTCCGTTCGGGGGTACATCAAGCCTGAGAATTTCTCCGCGCTCGGCGGGCACAAGATCTTTCAAGACGATATCTGGGGCCGGCTGCGGATGATCTGGCAGGCGGACCATCGGTATTACAAAACGCATGGGAAATATGATTTTCCACAGAAGAAGCTGAAAATGCGGCTCATGACCGCCATCATGATGCTGATGATGAAGTTCCCCACGTTCCGGCAGCGGTTCTATGCGAATCTCACGAAGTTCCCCGCACAGCAGCTCGAAAAGATCGTCGAGCGTTGTGATTGTGGAGAGTAAAGCGGCGTATTCCTCACCGCAGGCGAGGAATGGAAGCTGTAAAACTGAAAGTGGCAGATAGCGCATTCTTCGCGTTAGATAGAGGGGTTCTCTCCGGCGCGAAGAGAGAGGTTATAGTAGTAATCGGGCTTCGTTCCGATGTAGTAGCAGTCGTCTTCGTTCCTGCCATACAGGAAGTCGGGCGCCTCCTCGCTGTAGCGCACGCAGTGGGTGCCACGCGACTCGTAGGTATTCCGCTTCTGTATTCGCTACGCTTCGGAAATGCGAACGGATGAGCGCGATGGGGATGATTCCGCCCTTTAGTCGGTCGGGAACAGAGTACGGAGGGAAGAATTCGAAATAGGAATTCCCCGAAGGGTGGATCACAGCGGTAACGAGCGCACCATGATTCGATGTTCCTCTCGCGCTATTATCGAACCCTTTTCGGGCTCTTCATTTATTCAACTTCGGCAAGGTCGTCAACAATATCGCTAGTTGAAATGCTGGACGTTGTAGTTGACGAAAGAGAGATGCTGGCCCGGGCCGCGTGCGCCCTTCCCGACTTGGCACAGCAGATCGTCTGGCGCTGACGCAGCCCTAGAGGTGCTGGCCAAGCTGCGCGCCCTTCCCGACCTGGCTCAGCAGATCGTTGTGCGCTGACGCAGGTCTAGAGGTGCTGGCCAG